>NZ_AUTL01000218.1:0-21976 GCF_000498015.1 Pseudoalteromonas sp. TAE79 | reverse complement strand
ATAGCAAAAAGATTTTTCCATGTGGTGTGCTGCAATGAACAAGGGCGCTTAGTTAAAAAGAAAATGTTAAAGCGTGCGCAAGTGTTATCTTTTTTCCAACAACACACTACGTGTTTAGTTGCTTTAGAGGCCTGTGCAACTTCTCATTTTTGGGCTCGAGAAATCAGAAAATGTGGTCATCAGATAAAGCTTATTCCACCTCAGCATGTAAAAGCCTTCTTAGTTGGCAATAAAAATGATTATAACGATGCTTTAGCAATTAGCGTTGCTTCAAAACAACATCATATTAAGAGTGTCTGTATAAAATCAGTTGAGCAACAAGATAACCAAGCACAGCACAAAGCGAGAGAATTAGCGGTCAGACAAAGAACGGCACTATGCAATCAAATCCGAGGCTTAACTGCTGAATACGGAATTATTTTAAATCAGGGTATAAACACAATACGCAAAAGTATCCCCCTAATTTTAGAAGATGAAAATACCGGATTATCAGGCGCATTTAAAGCGGTACTAAAGCAGTTAGAAACACAATTGAGTAACTTAGACAGCTGCATTGAAACTTACAGTACATTAATAGTTGAAACAGCAAAAAATAATGATATTTGCCAACGGATCCAAACAATACCTGGATTTGGTCCTATGGTATCAAGCGCCTATTTCAATGAAGTTGGAAATGGCAGTAACTATAAAAGAGGCCGCGATGTTTCAGCGTCTTTAGGTATCGTTCCGCGTCAACACAGTAGTGGCGGGAAAGATACTTTACTTGGGATAAGTAAGCGAGGAAATAGCTACTTAAGGTGCCTGTTGATCCAAGGAGCAAAAGCGGTTGTCTCAAGAGCAAAAACGAAGAATGATAAATTAAGTCAATGGATAAACCGACTGGTTCAAACTCGAGGGCATAATCGAGCATGTGTAGCTTATGCCAACAAGATGGCGAGAATGGCTTGGGCTATTAGCGCTTCAGGTGAGAGTTACTCACCCGTATAAATACTCTTCAAAGAATTGCGTAAGTGGCTAAAACGATGACATAACAGGTCAAACCTGCATATTGAAAACCTATAGAGTTCAGTGGTAGTAAATACCGATAACCTGATCAGGACAATATGCGCGGATTACATCAAGGTCAGAAGTAATAATCTTCACTAAAAGACCGTATATATGACAGCAAACCTGTCCCTGCTATCGTTGAATGACACCTTGCAATACTGGAGGAGACCATATATGAACTCTGGTTAAGAGATATACCAACATATTTTATTATGATGATATTTAAGCTTATTTCTCTAGCCAGAGGTTTTCAGTGAAAACAAGGCGAATTTACGCGTCAATAGCTAGCCTATTGCAAGTAAATTCAACGCAGTTAGCGCTGAAAATAGCTGCTAGAGATAGATTTATTATCCAGAGTTCAGGTTATCTATTAAGCGCAGTTATTAACTGCGCTTTTTTTATGCTTTTTTATTATTAAAAAACTACCAAATGGATGTTAAAAATACTTGCGCGGTTGAAAATTAAGCCTACAATCGCCATCTCTTAAATAGGCCAATATAAAAGCCTCTTTATTATTTAACTTAAAATAATCATTAGTTGATAGGAAATATATGACTAAAAAATCTAAAGCAAAAACCGCAAATACCAGCGCGGTAGACACAGGGCGAGGCGTTATAAACCATAATGCACTAGCGGCGATGGTCACCTCTAAATTATTTAAACCACAAGTAGTTAAAGCTAAAAAAGGCAAAGGCTCGTTTAAACGCAACAACAAGCATTCAGGACAAGAGTCCTATTTAATCGCGGCTTAATTAGCACCGATCAAATAGGGCTTTTGAATATATTACTTTTAGTTCTTTATTATTTTAACTTCCAAGCTGTCCTCTAAAAGCGCAGCGCCTCTAAACCTCTTTGTGAATAACAGCCCTTAAAATATGAATGCACAAAGAGAAGAAAAAGAGGAGTAAATGAGCAGACAAAGTCCATTTTTTTAAGCGTAAGCGCGCAATTAAACCCACATACCAATATTAATGCTACCTATGCATAATTTACTCAGCATATTAACCTGAGGTAATTATGAATAAACAGCAAAAAATAAAACACTGGCAAGGCATTTTTGAGCAGCAAAAATCGAGTGGTTTAGCCATCATTCAATTTTGTCGTGATAACAACATTAACGCATCGACTTTCTATGTTTGGCGTAAACGCCTTTCTGACGAAACGATAAGGGTTAAAAAGCAACAGGTGATCCCGTTTGTTATTCATGAGCAAGCCTTTACACACCCTTCAATCATTAAACTCACCACACCAAACGGCTATCAAATAGACTTCGAGTCGACATTAGCGCACCAAGCACTCGCCAAATTATTGAGCGTACTGTGACACCTTGCACCCACCAAGTTTACTTGGTCACGGGATTCACCGACATGCGAAAATCAATCAATGGGTTAAGTATTATTGTCAGCGATACCCTATCTCTCGATCCTTTAAGCCAAGCGTGGTTCGTTTTTTGTAATAAACAACGCGATAAATTAAAAATTTTGTTTTGGGATACCAATGGTTTTTGGCTTTATTATCGTCGCTTAGAGCAAGGACGATTTCAATGGCCAAATCATGCTCAAGCACACGTAGCCATGGGGATTGAACAACGGCAGTTACAATGGTTATTATCTGGCTTACCGGTAAATAATAAAACCCGCCACTCAACTTTATCAGGGTTATCAGTGATGTAAATTAACCAGATCGTTTTTTTTACTTGAACGATCTTTCCCATGTGTCATGCTATTAAAATGCCAGACACTATTCTCATCACCGAACTACAAAATCAGCTTGCACTTATGCAGGCTAAGCTTGATGGCTTAGAAAAAGATAAAATTTCACTGCAAGAAGATAAGGTTGAAATGCAATCGCGGATTGACCACTTGCTTGCTGAGCTTAAGTTAAGTAAATCCCAAAAATACGGTAAAAAAAGTGAAAAAGCCCCACGGGGCACCTTCAATGAAGCGGAGCAGCATAAAACGACTGAGCCGCCTAAACACCATAAGAAAGGTAAACAAATACTGGCTGAGCACTTTGAACGAGAAGAGGTTGAGCACACCTTAACCGAGTTAACGTGTCAGTGTTGCGGTGAACAACTACATCAATGTGGTAGTGAAGACAGCGAGCAAGTGAAGATTATTCCGGCGAAAGTCAGTGTCATTAAGCACAAACAATTTAAATATGCTTGCAGACATTGCGAGCATGAACAATTGGCCAGTAAAATAATCACCGCGCCTAAACCCAAGCAGCCTATTCCTGGCAGCATTGCGAGTCCNGGTTGTTACGGGCAAATACTGCGATGCCTTACCGCTTTATCGTTTCGTTGACATACTGGGCCGTGGCGGCCTTGAACTATCGCGCGGAACATTAGCTAATTGGTGTATTAAAGCGGGCCTGCTAATCAGCCCCTTAGTGGCAGCCATGCAACGTCACTTGCTTAGTGAGCACAGTTTATGTGCCGATGAAACCCGTACACAAGTCTTAGATGAAGGTGACAACCCTAGCAGCAATTCCTACATGTGGGTTTATCGCAGCAATGAGGTCAGCCGTGAGCCTGTCGTGATTTACGATTACCAAGCAGGTCGAAGTCGCGCTTGCGCAAAAGAATTTCTTGCCGGTTATCAAGGCTATTTACAGTGCGACGGTTACCGTGTTTATGACGGTATTGAAGGCATTACCCCTGTTGGTTGCTGGGCACACGCTAGACGCAAATATAACGATGCCTTAAAAGCAGAGTCGAAAAACAAAGGTCGAGCGCATAAAGCCATCAGCTTTATCAGCCAATTATATAAACTGGAAACCCACGCTAAAAACAAACAGTTATCTCCTCAAGCGCGGTATCAGTTACGACAAGAAAAAGCCTTACCCATATTAATGCACTTTAAAGCGTGGCTTGATGAAGCCGAAGGTAAAGTAACGGCGGGGAGTTATATTGGCAAAGCGATAAAATACACGCTTAATCAATGGCCGAAATTAATGCGGTATAGTGAAGATGGCGAACTAGGGATTGATAATAATATTACTGAGCGAGATATTCGGCCGTTTACCACTGGTAGAAAAAACTGGCTATTCTCAAAATCGGTTAATGGTGCTCAGGCCAGCGCGATACTTTATAGTATTGTGATGACCTGCCGTGCCAATGACATCAATCCTTATTACTACTTTGTGCATTTATTTAAAACGTTGCCGAATCGAGATGAGGGTGATGATGATTTTACCGACCTAATGCCGTGGAATGTGCAGCTAGACTTCGATTATAGCTAAGCGCACTGCTTAAATGCGCGCTTACTTTTAAGCTATATGATATTTCACCATCGAGGCGCTGTGCGTTACACAAAGAAAACACGAGTAATGTTAGTCACTGCTCCTTGTTTTCTCCTTCACTTCTCGGTGGTGGTTAAGTTACTTGTTTACTAATGCATCCGACTAAATGCAAAAGCGGTGCTTTTAAACGCCAGCAAGCTGCACGTCTACAGGTGCTTATACTCAAGTTAGAAGTGTCATTTTTAACCTTTAAAACTATTATTTTTAACTGTTTGTGATGGGTTTTCACCAAATAGTTGCGTGTAATCTTTAGCAAATTGTCCCGCGTGCCAAAATCCCCAATTGGCTGCTATTACTGAAATGGGCTTATCTTGGTTTGGTTTTTTTAGCTCTCGCCTTACATTATTTAAGCGTGTTAAACGTAAAAACCGCAAAGGGTTAATTCCTAAAATACTCTCAAAGCTATACTGAAGTGTGCGCCTACTTACAAAGGAAAGCTCGCACAGCTCGGTTATTGTTATTGGGTTTTGTGGATTTGTGGCCACGTAATCTTTTACTTTATCTACTACGGCTTTTCGGTGTTTATAACTTGGCGCAATATTTTGCTGCGGATTGTCTGCTTGTAATAAGTGTAGTGCCAACATGTTTAGCATATCTTGCTGTGATTCGGTTCTAAGTCCGAAGCCCTTGCCTACAACCATGCTATTAATTATTTGTCTTGCCGTTTGCAAAGATGAGTTGCTCACTGATAAACGAGCTGATTGTGCAGATACGAGGTTTTTCAATGTTACGCCTTGGAGCTGCGCCATATATTCAATTGAGTTCCAATCGATTACCAAACCATAAATATTAAATTGCTCAGAGGTTATCAGCTCAAAGTCGTTATCACTTGTACGGCACATATATTGATTACTTGCCACACTTAAACCATTAATTTTACTTTGCTGTGACTGACAAGGAATGCCAAGCCAAACCGAATTAGGGGCTATGTTACATTGCTGACGAAGCGCTCGCTCAGTGTATTCTTTAAACACATGAATATTGGCGTAATCCGTTTCTTCAATACAACCATAAAAGCTGCCGTCGCTCATTTGATCGTATTTTTGCTGCCATTGAGTAAGGCTATGCGCTTGCTCGTCTATATCGTGTGTTTGCACCTTGCTCTTTAGTGGTGCGTTAAAGCTACTTTGCTGCGCCATATCGGGGATGCTCTTTTTCGTTACACTTTCATTATGCTTAAGTTAACACCGCTTTGCGTGTGTAACCAATTGAATTGGATTAATAAATAATCTTTTGCCGAAATTCGATAGTTACTTGGTACAAAATAAGCTGTCTTGTAACTATTCAATATTGATTTATAGCTAAAGATGCAGCAAAACCTATACCAAGGTTGATCATATTAGTTATGTGGAGTAAATCATGGGGCAAGCGTACAGTTACACTTTAGGTACACATACTTATAAATTCAAGAACTTAGCCCAGTTAATGGCTAAAGCTACACCGCAGCGTTCGGGTGATCGCTTAGCGGGCGTAATTGCACAATCAGCACAAGAACGTGCTGTGGCACAAATGACATTGGCGGATATTCCTCTTAAAACATTTTTAAATGAGGTACTTATTCCCTACGAAGATGACGAAATTACACGCTTAATTATTGACGAGCACGATGCGAATGCCTTTATGGCTATTGCACATTTAACCGTAGGCGATTTTCGTAATTGGCTTTTAAGTGACTTTGCAACACCTGCTGTACTTGCAAGTATAAGGCAAGGTATTACGCCGGAAATGGCTGCTGCAGTTAGCAAAATAATGCGCAATCAAGATCTCATATTAATTGCTAAAAAGTGCCATGTTACGAGTGCTTTTAGAAATACTATTGGCCTCCCCGGGCATTTATCTACACGTTTACAACCAAATCACCCAACTGACGATATTAATGGTATTGCTGCATGCATGCTTGATGGTTTGCTATACGGTAATGGCGATGCAGTAATAGGTATAAACCCTGCAACCGATAACGTTGCCCAAGCCATTAAGTTAATGACGTTAATGGATGATGTTATTCAAAAGTACGCCATACCGACCCAAAGCTGCGTGCTCACCCATGTTACTAACACCATTGAATGTATAGAAGCTGGCGCACCAGTTGATTTAGTATTTCAATCAATTGGTGGCACAGAGGCTACTAATTCAAGTTTTGGTTTTAATTTAAATACCTTAGCTGAAGCGCAAGATGCGGCTTTAAGTTTAAAGCGCGGCACTGTTGGCAATAATGTGATGTATTTTGAAACTGGGCAAGGCAGTTCGCTTTCTGCAAATGCGCATCATGAGCTTGATCAGCAAACGTGCGAAGCTCGCGCTTATGCCGTTGCGCGTAAGTTTAACCCGTTACTGGTAAATACCGTGGTGGGGTTTATTGGCCCTGAATATTTGTATGATGGTAAAGAAATTACCCGAGCAGGACTTGAAGATCATTTTTGCGCTAAGTTACTAGGCATACCGATGGGGTGCGACGTGTGTTACACCAATCATGCAGAGGCCGATCAAAACGATATGGATAACTTGCTAACGCTATTAGGTGTTGCTGGTTGCTCGTTTGTAATGGGAATTCCTGGCTCTGACGATATAATGCTTAATTACCAAACTACGTCGTTTCATGATGCATTATATGTTCGCCGTGTACTTGGCTCTAGACCTGCCCCCGAGTTTGAAGCATGGCTAAGCAAAATGAAAATAATGCAAAGCACTTCCGATATTACACTTTCAGATACCTTGCCTCCCGCTTTTGCTAAACCTCTGGGTGCAATTACTGGAGGTGGCTCATGAAATCACGTTTAAAACAGAGCACTCCTTTAGATGACTCAGTAACCGAGCATAAAAATAACGGTAATGTAGTGCACAATCCTTGGAGTGATTTACGCCGTTTTACCGACGCCCGTATTGGGCTTGGGCGTGCGGGTATAAGTTTGCCAACCTCAGAAATGCTGGCTTTTCAGCTATCTCATGCACAAGCACGCGATGCGGTGAGTTTTCCGCTTGATATTAACAAAATGGCTGAGCAACTAGGCAGTATTAGTGCTCTAAAAGAAGTTGCCCCTCCCCTGCATTTACACAGCCAAGCCGTTGACAGGGTTACTTACCTTCAGCGACCCGATTTAGGCCGCAAGCTTGATGAAAATGGTAGGCAAATACTTCTCAGCTATATGAATAAACAAAAGCACACTACTCAGGCTAAATACGATTTAGCGATTGTAGTGGTGGATGGACTCTCCTCGTTGGCGGTACAAAAAAATGCATACCCATTTATAACAGAGCTATTAACGCACCTTACAACAGACAAGCAATTTAAAATTGCCCCCATTACTTTGGTTGAACAAGGTCGAGTAGCAATTGGCGACGATATAGGTGAGTTGCTAAATGCGCAGGTGGTTATGGTGTTAATAGGAGAGCGCCCAGGACTTAGTTCGCCAGATAGCCTTGGCTTGTATTTAACATGGGAGCCTAAAACAGGACTTAACGATGCATGTCGTAATTGCATATCGAATATTCGCCCAGCAGGCCTACCTTATACAGAAGCGGCTAGGCGTGCGCTGTACTTATTACGTGAAGCTAAAAAACTAAAACTAACTGGGGTTAATTTAAAAGACCGTACACAAGACGATGTAATTGAGCATCAGGTTTCAACCACTAACTTTTTAATTGCTGAGTAATTTTAATTAAAAACACATGAAATAAAACAATAAAAACTAAACATCAACGGAGAAGGGTTATGTCTACTAATAATACAGAGTACCTTGCTAAAAGACAGTTAAAACGAGGTACTGCGGGGTGGTTATTACTCGCAGGTTTGGGTGTGTCGTATGTAATATCGGGTGACTTTGCAGGTTGGAACTTTGGTATTGCCGAAGCGGGTTGGGGTGGCTTTGCAATTGCTGCAGTGTTAATGGCAGTTATGTATTTAGCTCTGGTATTGTCGCTTGCTGAAATGTCAGCTGCAATACCTGCAGCAGGCGGTGGTTATAGTTTTGCGCGCCAAGCTATGGGGCCTGCGGGAGGCTATTTAACCGGGCTTGCGGTATTAATTGAATACGCCTTAGCACCCGCTGCTATTGTTATTTTTATAGGCTCTGCAGTTGAAGCCCTCACTGGATTTAATGGACCATGGGTATATGCATTATTTTACTTACTATTTGTGGGAATTCATTTAGCAGGCGTAGGAGAAGCACTTAAAGTAATGATGGTAATAAGTGGTTTAGCAGTATTAGCTATTATTGCAACGGCTTTTGTTTTAATTACAAATTTTGATGCATCACGCTTATTTGACGTCCCCGTAACCGATGCAGTGGGAGCCAGTGAGTTTTTACCTTTAGGTTGGTACGGGGTTTGGGCTGCATTACCGTTTGCCATGTGGTTATTTTTAGCGGTGGAAGGTGTACCGCTTGCTGCAGAAGAGGCAAAAGATCCCGCTAAAGATGTGCCAAAAGGCATTATTGGTGCAATGATCTTTTTGTTATTTACTGCTTTTTTAGTTGTTGTTTTAGTGCCTGGCGCTGGCGGTGCTGCTGCAATGGGCGCAAGTGCTGTACCTTTGGTTGATGCATTAAATGCATCGGGTAGTGAGGGCTTAGCAACTGTAGTAAATATATTAGGGCTTGCGGGTTTAGTTGCTTCGTTTTTCTCTATTATTTATGGTTATAGTCGCTTAGTGTTTGCTTTATCTAGAGCCGGATATTTATCGCGTTCGTTGTCGATTACAACTAATCGCAAAGTGCCAGCACGTGCGTTGATTGTACCTGCCGNCGAGGGTGATTTAATACTTGCAATGGCTGTAGTAGGTGCAACGGTATCGTATGCATTAATGGCGCTGAGCCATATTTTACTACGCGTTAAACAACCTGACTTACCTCGCCCTTATAAAACCCCTGGTGGTGTAGTAACTTCAAGTATTGCTTTAGTGCTTTCGCTTATAGCATTAACCGGAGTGTATGCGTTCGACCCTCGTGCATTTTTATACACTATGATGCTGTTTATTGTGGGCGCCGTATATTACTTTGGCTACAGCTCAAAACACTTAGTTGCTAAAAGCGCTGATGAAGAGTTTGCAATGTTGGCAGATGCAGAATCTGATTTAGAAATGGCTAAGTAAATATTAATAGTTATTATAAGTGAGGCTAGCCCTCACTTATATTTTTATACAAGCAACACGGTGTAAAAATAGTGCCTGCATGTAAACATCAAGCCCCTTCTCTACTTTATTAATACCATTTAAAGCTAAAACTTTATGCTGCCGCGTAGCGCTTTGTTTTGCCCATGTTTGGTTTTTTTGTCCATGCGCTTTCGCTGTGAATTACGGCTAGGCCTGGTGGCTCGACGCGCTTTATTAACTACCGTAGCACTAAGAATTAAATCCTTTAAACGCTTAAGGGCATCTTCCCTATTTAGCTCTTGGGTACGGTGACTTTGCGCTTTAATGATTAAGACGCCGTCTTTGGTAATTCTTGTATCATTTAAGGCAAGTAATCGTTCTTTGTAGAAGTCAGGTAATTTAGAGCGGTTAATGTCAAAACGTAAATGAATTGCACTTGCTACTTTATTAACATTTTGACCACCGGCACCTTGCGAACGAATAGCTGTGAGCTCTAGTTCCCATTCATCGATAGTGACAGTATTTGAAATTGTTAACATTGTGTTCAGCTCTATTTGTCAAAAATACATTATATCATCAGTACATTAGCTTGTGGTGAATCCACTAAATTCTTAGAACTTAAATAAATTCTCATAAATTGTACTATAAATCAGCCAATATTTTATTTTGTATTGGCAAGTGTTGCTTATTAGTTTCTAATTGGCACTACTTTAATACTAGGAAATGCTCAATGAAAAAAATACTTGTATCACTTAGCTTATTAGCGATGAGTTTCTCAAGCCTTGCAGAGGATATTAACGAAGGTCAACTTCAAAGCTATATGAAAGCACTGCCAGCTGTGACTAGCTGGGCAAGCAGCCAAGAGTCGTTAAAAGACTTAGATTTAGCAAGTATGCTAGGTGGTTCTGCAGATCAAAGTGTTGGCGAACAAAGCTCTTTAGCTAACAGTGCATTAAGCATGATTAAAGAACAAGACCTATACAAAAGCTTTGCGAGTGTTACAAACCGTTACGGTTTTACGCCAGAGCAGCTAGTAACTGTAGGTTCTGAAGTATCAATGGCTTATATCGAAAATCTTAAGTCGGGCCTTTCTGCTGATAATCAAGAAACTGCTAATAAAGTAATGGGCGGTTTTCAAAGTATGAAAAGTGCTAAAGATAAAGGCGCTAGCTCATTAATGAGTTCGTTTGGTAAATCATCAAGCGCAGCTGAGAAGTCTACAGAATCTTTAGTAAGCGAAAACAACCTTGAACTTGTGAGCGAATATATGCCACAACTACAAAAGCTTTTTGCACTTTTATAAGTTTTATTGCTTTAAAAAAAGCGGGCTTATCTAGCCGTGAAATTAAAACGCATAAAAAACGGGGGAGTATTCAATACTCCCCCGTTTTTATTTAGCGTACAGATTATTTAAGATCGAACCTGTCTGCGTTCATTACTTTTACCCATGCATTTACAAAGTCATGTACAAAACGTTCTTTATTATCGTCTTGTGCATAAAATTCACTTAGGGCACGTAAAATAGAGTTTGAACCAAACACTAAATCTACGCGTGTGGCAGTCCATTTAATGGTGCCTGTTTTGCGTTCAACAATATTATATATACCTGGCTCTAGTGGCTTCCAGTTGTTAGCCATGTCGGTTAGGTTTACAAAAAAGTCGGTAGATAGCGTGCCTACATTATCAGTAAATACACCATGTTTAGTGCCTGCGTAGTTTGTGCCTAGTACACGCATGCCGCCCATAAGTGCAGTCATTTCTGGTGCTGTTAAGCCCATTAATTGGCTGCGCTCTAACAATAGCTCTTCTGAGGATACGCTAAAGTCATTTTTAAGGTAGTTTCTAAATCCATCATGAACAGGCTCAAGCGGATCGAACGATTCTGCATCAGTCATTTCGTCTGTTGCGTCCCCTCGTCCTGGTGCAAATGGTACTGTTACATTAACACCGGCTTGTTTTNCAGCTTGCTCTACAGCCGCTGTGCCACCTAATACGATTAAATCAGCCAGGCTTACTGGCTTAGATAAACCCGCTTGTACTTTTTCAAGGGCACTAAGTACACTTGCTAAACGCGCAGGTTCGTTACCTTGCCAATCTTTTTGTGGTGCTAGACGAATACGTGCGCCATTTGCGCCACCGCGTTTATCAGAACCACGATACGTACGCGCACTATCCCACGCTGTATTTATTAAATCACTCGCGCTTACACCGCAATCAAGTAGCTGTGCTTTTAAGCTTGTGATTTCATCGTCTGATAATGTGTAATCAACTGCTGGAATAGGATCTTGCCAAATTAGGTCTTCGCTTGGTACATCTTTACCTAAGTAACATGCTTTAGGACCTAAATCGCGGTGAGTTAGCTTAAACCATGCGCGTGCAAATACATCAGAGAAGTATTCAAAGTCGTTATAAAAACGCTCAATAATTTTACGGTACGCAGGGTCCACTTTCATGGCCATATCGGCATCGGTCATCATTGGGTTTAAACGAATTGATGAATCTTCTACGTCTACTGGTTTGTCTTCTTCTTTAATATTTACAGGTTCCCACTGATGAGCGCCAGCTGGGCTTTTAGTAAGTTCCCATTCGTAATTTAAAAGTAAGTGGCAGTATCCGTTATCCCATGTAGTTGGGTGTGTGGTCCATGCGCCTTCAAGGCCAGAAGTTACAGTATGACGACCAAAGCCGCCTTCTTTGGTGCTGTTCCAACCTAAACCTTGCTCGTGTACGTCTGCTGCTTCTGGCTCTGGACCTAAGTGCTCTGCTTTACCATTACCGTGAGTTTTACCTACTGTATGGCCGCCCACTGTTAATGCTGCTGTTTCTTCGTCATCCATTGCCATGCGAGCAAATGTTTCACGTACATGAGCCGCTGTTTTAAGAGGATCTGGTATACCATTAACACCTTCAGGGTTAACGTAAATTAGGCCCATTTGTACCGCCGCTAATGGGTTTTCCATGGTGTCTGGTTTTTCTACATTGTCATAGCGCTCATCACTTGGTGCTAACCATTCTTTTTCAGCCCCCCAGTAAATATCTTTTTCTGGATGCCAAATGTCTTCACGGCCGCCTGCAAAGCCATAAATTTTTAGCCCCATTGATTCGTATGCCATGTTACCTGCAAGGATAAATAAATCGGCCCATGAAAGTTTGTTACCGTATTTTTTCTTAAGTGGCCATAAAAGTCTGCGTGCTTTATCTAAGCTTGCGTTATCTGGCCATGAATTTAAAGGCGAGAAACGTTGGTTACCAGTACTTGCGCCACCACGACCGTCAGATAAACGGTACGTACCCGCAGAATGCCATGCCATACGAATCATTAAACCACCGTAATGGCCCCAATCNGCAGGCCACCAATCTTGGCTGTCGGTCATAAAGGTTTTTAAGTCGGCTTTTACTTCGTCTAAATCTAAAGATTTAAATGCTTCTGCGTAGTTAAAATTAGTACCATATGGATTTGATTTAGTATCGTGTTGATGAAGAATGTCTAAGTTGAGTGTGTTTGGCCACCAATCGGTGTTTACTTTAGAAACAACTGAATTACTACCGTGCATAACAGGGCATTTACCCGCTGTTGGGTTGCTCATTGTGAAATCCTTATAATAGAAAGGTAAAATACTTAATCAATCAGTATTATTGCTTATGTGTTTATAACTTTTTAAAAAGTAACGGTTATTTTTATTTAATAGGCTTACTTTTACTCAGCGTGCCTACCTAAGTGCTTACGTATCCTTAATATAGGCGTATAAATTATGCTACGCCAGCCTCAACATACTATTTAAAACGATTGCTCCAATTTATATTTTTGATTGCCCTTACGTTAATGATGTACTTAACAATAGGCTTAAAGTCGCGTTTAAAATAATAGTGAAAAGTCAGATGGAGCTCATATAAAGTATTACGCAAAATAAAAATTCAAAATCGGTGAATTAACCTTAATCTTTTTACTAGACCTGTGATCGAATTGAAAAATTTCGGCGTAATGGTATGTGAAGGGTTTGAAAGTGGCTTTAGTTTACTAAAGCGCACATTGGAATACCCCCCTTCACCATGAAATTGTAGTTAGATAGTTATAATGATAAAGGTGCATTACTTAAGCCCAATGCACCTTTCTTTATTTTTAACTAATTGAATTAAGTTAAGTAATTGTTCAGATAAATTCAGTTAGTATGAAGTTGTTCTCCTGTGAACCCTTACGACATATTGTTGTTTTAAGCAGTTTTTGCCAGCTCTCCTTGAGCTGGCTTTTTTTTTGCCTATTTTTACTCAAATTACCTGAGCATGGGTAATATGCTCACGCTTTACCCTATTATTGCTAAGCTCACTAGGCTAAAAAAAATTTACAACTATTGCTCCTATCTAAATTAGGTCAATTTTAATCCACAAAGAACAACACGCCCTAGTGCCATTAAGCCCTGCATGCTAAAGTTATTACAGTAATTAATTTAATTAGGCGTACCAATGCGTTATTACCTATCTGTACTTTTTGTTTGTTTAACTTTGTTTTCGGGCATAGTGAACTCTGCTGAAAAGCAACCAGCTTCACCTACAGCACAACAAGAGCAACAAGCTCTTCAACAACTCAAAGAGCCTATGTATAAGCCGCTAATGGAGCGTTACATATTAGATGAGCTAAAAGCAGTTAGGCAAGATCAGCAAAAGCTTCGTGAAGATGTAACTAAGCAGGTTACTCATGCGCAACTTGATACTGCAGATCGCGCATTAACGTACACTACAGATACCATTAATAATGTGTTTTTTATAATTACCGCTACAGCGTCGATTTTAGTTTTAGTGGGTTGGAACTCGTTGCGCGATGTTAAAAATAAAGTAGAAGATATTGTAAATACGCGTGTGAGTGTAATTACAGACGAGTATGAAGACCGATTAAAAATTCTTGAAGAAAAACTACGCGTTCGCTCAGAAGAAATACTCAGCAACCAAGAACGCATATCGGTGACTAACGAAGTTCATTCGTTGTGGATGCGCGCAAACCTAGAAAGTGATTTTGCAAATAAAATTGAAATTTTTGATGAAATACTCAATCGCAAACCAGAAGATGTGGAAGCCATTGCTTATAAAGCCGATGCACTACTAGAAATTAATGAAACAGCACAAGCCATTGAGCTGTGTAACCAAGCAATTGATATAGACAGCGATTACGGTTATGCCTATTGGCAACGAGCCTGTGCTTATGCATTAACACATAAGCATGCTGATGCATTAGCCGATATTAAAATGGCACTTGAATACTCTCCAAACTTACGTAATGAATTATTACATGAGAGCGCTTTTGCAAGCCTGCATGACAACGACAGCTTTAATACGATAGTGGCTGGTGAAGTTGTTTAAGCACTCAGAATTTCGCCTGTATGATTAGGCGCAACACCATAAAAAAGGGCTTTGGCCCTTTTTTATGTTTTTAAAGGTAAAGTTTGTTGTGTAATTAGAAGCTTAACTGCGCTCTACAAACTCAGCTCTAGCGTAGAGCTAAGATCAAAAGTGATTACTTCACAAAGAGGTTTAGAGACGCTGCGCTTTTAGAGAAGAGCTTAGAAGTTAAAATAATAAAAACAATCAGAAACTGTGCTTCTAACATGAGCAACAAGTCATACTCTAAACTTGGTATAAACACAGCTATTCGCGCAGGTTACAAGCTTTTAAAGCAACGCTTGTACTTTTATAATGCCGAGTCAGCATTGGTTTTGCTCTTCTCATTTGCTCCTCCTTTTCTTCTCTGCGTGCATATTGTTTTTTAGGGCTGTTATACACAAATAGGTTTAGAGATGCTGCGCTTTTAGAGTAGTTAGCTTAAGTGCTTCTCGCGCGAGCAAGCTTAGTGCCTACCTGAGAAACTTACACTCAGCAGTTTAATTTACCTGTAGACGCGCTGCTTACAGGCGTTTAAAAACGAAGTTTTTAGGATGGTTGAATTAATACCAACCCGCAATAATACTTAATCACTTTTAGGGGCTAAACGTGTCGCTACCTGCGTAAAAAAATTCTCATTTAGAACAACTAAATAGCGAATTTTTTGCCTAGCTATCAACACGTTTTTCCATCCTCAAAATAGATCACTTAATTAAGCGAATTGGTATAAGTAATTAGAAGCTGCTACCCATTTTCTTCAGGCATAAAAAAAGCCGCATAAAATGCGGCTTTGGAGGTTAGTCTCACTTCACTTTGGGCGTGTCTCCAAAACTTAGTGAATACGTTACCAAGGAACTGTTATGTATTATTTAAGCTATTGACTCTAATGCAATTTTAACCATTTCGTTAAACGTGCTTTGACGCTCATCAGCAGGTGTTGCTTCACCGGTGATTACGTGGTCACTTACTGTAAATAATGCCATTGCATTTGCGCCGTATTCAGCTGCAACGCCATATAAACCGGCAGTTTCCATATCCACTGCTAGCATGCCTAACTTGTCTAAGTCTTTATAGAACGAGTCGTCTGCTTGGTAGAAAGTGTCGGTTGTAAATACGTTACCTACTTTTGCTTCTATTCCTAGCTCTTTAGCAGCGTTTACACCGTTTAAAAGTAAGTCAAAGTTAGCAATAGCAGCAAAATCGTAGCCACGAACACGTGCACGGTTTACGTTTGAATCTGTGCTTGCACCTTGTGCAAAAATTACGTCACGGATTTTGATATCTGTGCCAATACCGCCACACGTACCAATACGTATAATATTTTTAACGCCAAAGCTTACAATTAGCTCACGTGCATAAATAGACATTGATGGAATGCCCATGCCTGAACCCATGATGCTTACTGGCTTACCTTTGTAAGTACCAGTGAAACCGTACATGTTACGAACACCTGTAACTTGTACTGCATCATCTAAAAAGTTTTCAGCAATATATTGCGCACGTAGCGGATCGCCTGGCATTAATACTGTTTCGGCGAAATCACCAACGTTTGCACTGATATGCGGAGTACTCATTAATTGTTTTCCTTTTTATTTGGCGTTGTTAGCTCATTTAAAAAGCTGTCGCCGTAATCAAGCGCAGATAAGTTAAACCACTGTGCCAGTGTTTGACCGATATCTGCAAAGCTGTTGCGTTCACCTAGTGGTGTGTTACTCATACCTGGTTTATATGCAATAACCGGTACGTATTCGCGAGTGTGCTCAGAACCTGGAAAGGTTGGGTCACAACCGTGATCTGCAGTGATCATTAATATATCATCTGCGTTTAACTGTTTTAGTATAGTTGGTAAATAGTCATCAAATTCTTTTAATGCTTTTGCATAACCTACTGGGTTACGGCGATGACCAAATTTTTCATCAAAATCAACTAGGTTAGTAAAGATTAAGCTATGATCTGGTGCGCTTTTCATTACTTCGCTGGTTTTTTCTAGCAAGTTCATAAGCCCAGGTGCTTTATGCTTTTGGGTTATGCCCTGATGCGCGTAAATATCTGAAATTTTACCAATACTAATTACTTCGCCGCCGTCTTTTGCTAACACATCTAGCAATGTTGGTGCTGGCGGAAGTACTGAATAGTCGCGACGGTTACCCGTTCGAGCAAAGTCTTGGCTATTTGAACCCAAAAATGGCCGCGCAATCACTCGTCCTATATTCATTTCATCAAGTAGCGCCCGTGCGATTTCGCAAACTTGATAAAGCTTCTCTAGGCCGAATGACTCTTCATGCGCGGCTATTTGAAACACGCTATCAGCTGAGGTGTAACAGATTGGTTTACCTGTTTTTACATGCTCTTCACCTAGCTGTTCTAAAATGGTAGTTCCTGATGCATGGCAATTGCCTAAAATGCCTGGAATACCTGTGCGAGCAATAAACTCGTCTATAAATTCTTGTGGGAAACTAGGCTGTGTTTTTGGGAAATATCCCCAATCAAATAACACAGGTACTCCTGCCATTTCCCAATGACCTGATGGCGTGTCTTTTCCGCTAGATAATTCTTTAGCGTAACCCCATGCTCCTTGAGAAGCTTGGCGGTCTGAAATTAAACACGGTTCTCCACCGGCAGCTTCACATGCATCCACTAACCCAAGTTTTGATAGGTTAGGAAGCGATAATGCAGCGCCTGTTTCGTCGTAATATGCTTTTAGTAAGTGAGCGAATGTATTAGCCCCAAGATCGCCGAATTTATCTGCATCTGGTGCTGCACCGATTCCTAGGCTATCTGCCATTAAGATAATTGCTCTTGCCATTTTGACCTCACTTTGATTCTAGGTGGTTACTTTATCCGCTGATCGATTTTTCCGTACAGGACAAAAGTCCTGTTTCATAAAACCTAAACATTATAAATTTGCATTCTTAAGCGAAGCAAAAGAGATTAATCGTGTCTTTTTTGCTATTGTGATCTACCAACAATATATCCTTCTGTGTGGGTGAGAACTTTAGTGACACGAACTACTATTATAGCTATTGCAGGCGCGTCTGCGTCGGGCAAATCTCTTTTTAGCCAAACTATATACAATGAATTGGTTAATGAGCTTGAACCAGGCGCTATCGCCATTATTGAAGAAGATGCTTACTACAAGGATCAGTCGCATTTACCGATGGCGCATCGTACGCAAACGAATTACGACCATCCTGATGCATTTGAACATGCGTTAATGCTTGAGCATTTAACACAGCTTCGTAGTGGAAATTCAGTTGAAGTACCAACGTATGATTATGCACAGCATACACGTAGCGAGAAAACTCGCCGAGTGCCTGCTGCTAAAATACTCATTGTTGAAGGTATTTTATTATTGAGTGACAAAGCGCTTAATAAAGAATTTGATATTAAGGTATTTATAGATACACCTTTAGATATTTGCTTAATGCGTCGTATGCAACGTGATATGGAGCAACGAGGCAGAACATTACAATCTGTTGTTGAGCAGTATCAAGCAACTGTTAGACCGATGTTTTATCAATTTATTGAGCCTTCTAAGCATAATGCAGATTTAGTTGTGACTCGAGGCGGTATGAACCGCGTTGCGATTGATATAATAAAAAGTAAGATAAAATATTTACTACAAGAATAACAACGGGAAACATTTGTATGACAACATTTATGAGCTTAGTGGGCATGTGTGTGCTACTAAGCATTGCCTTTGCGGCATCAACTAATCGCAAGGCAATTAATTTAAGAACCGTTGGTATAGCATTTGCGATGCAAGTAGTTATTGGCGGNCGTATCGTCGGTTATTGGTTATGCAAACGACGGTATTGGGTTTTTGTTTGGCCCACTTGCCTCACAAGACACATTAGGTTTTATTTTTGCGATTCAAGTTTTGCCCGTTATCGTGTTTTTCTCAGCACTTGTTGCTGTGTTGTATCACCTTGGCATTATGGATTGGATAATTAGGATTTTAGGCGGCGGTTTACAAAAATTATTGAAAACCTCTCGCACAGAATCGCTTTCAGCGACAGCAAATATTTTTGTTGGCCAAACTGAAGCACCGCTAATAGTTAAGCCATTTATAGCAACAATGACTAAATCGGAATTGTTTGCAGTGATGGTAGGTGGCTTAGCCACTGTGGCAGGCTCTGTAATGGCCGGTTACGTTATTATTGGCGTAGATCTTAAGTATTTAATAGCAGCGAGCTTTATGGCTGCTCCAGGTGGTTTTTTAATGGCCAAGATGATTGTGCCAGAAACTGAAACGCCTAAAGATAACTTAGCTGATTTAGATTTAGATGACGAAGATAAGCCTGTAAATGTAATTGATGCAGCTGCATCAGGTGCAGCAAACGGTATGCATTTAGCACTTAATGTAGGTGCAATGTTACTTGCTTTTGTAGCGCTAATTGCACTACTAAACGGTTTATTAGGTGGTATTGGTGGGTGGTTTGATTACCCAACATTAACGCTTCAAGAAATATTAGGTTATGTATTTGCTCCTGTTGCATGGTTACTAGGTGTGCCATGGGATGAAGCAATTATAGCCGGCAGCTTTATTGGTCAAAAGATAGTAGTGAACGAGTTTGTTGCTTACTTAGACTTTATAAATTATCGCGATACGTTAAGCGCGCACACACAAGCAATTGTTACTTTTGCTCTATGTGGCTTTGCTAACTTATCATCGATAGCCATTTTACTAGGTGGGTTAGGCGGTATGGCGCCTAGTCGGCGGAAGGATATCGCACGCTTAGGGCTCAGAGCAGTGTTAGCAGGATCTATGGCTAACCTTATGAGCGCAGCAATTGCTGGGTTTTTCCTCTCGCTAGCTTAGAAACTTATTGAGATGAACACCGGTGTTGCAAAACAAGAGGATAGCGCTTTAAGGGGTTAAAGCTCTATCTGACTTGAACGATACTTCACCAAGGGCCGCAAGGCCCTTTTATCGTTTTAGGCCTTCCACATTTATACACTCCCCCACCTTCAAGCTATTTAACCTTATTTATGGTTATATATAACTCAAATAAACCAATATCTTAGTAACAAATTCACATAAATATTTTTTGTGTTTTTCGTATTTTCAGCCACACTTACTATTACTTAAGCTAACCGACTAACGATCCGCTATTGTGAAATATATTCTTTATTCTCTTTTTTTAATTTGTTCTGTGTATGTTCAAGCAAAGGAACCCATCCTTGTTGTTACAGAGTTAGCACCGCCAAACCAGGTGTTGATTGATGGTGAGGTAGCAGGTGAAGGTACTCAATTTATTAGAGATATATTTGCTGAGGCTGATCTAACACCTAACATTCAAATGTACCCTTGGGCACGTGCTTATAAAATTGCAGATGAGCTTAAAAATACCTTTATATACAGCCTTGCACGCACTGTAGAGCGAGAAGACAAATTTTATTGGATAGGACCTGTCGAACGTTTTGAACTAGGCTTTATTGGCCTATCAGAGCGAGATGATCTTATTATAAACACTACTGAACAAGCTAAAGTGTACAAAATTGCTATGCAGCGCAATGATTTTTCAACACAAACCCTCGCAAAACTGGGGTTTGAAGTTGTTTTAACCTCTGATATTCAAAAGTCATACTCTTTACTACTCGCTAAAAAAGTAGATTTAATTGTAGACGATCCTTTATATATGCAGCAGATGAGTGATTATCTAAAGCTCAAACCAGCACACTTAAAGTTTATTTATAAAATAGATGAGCTAACAATTGATGCTTATTTAGCTGCGAATAAAAAAACAGATATGCATTTAATAGAATCACTGCAAGCTGCATTTTTAAAAATAAAGCAAAAGAAAGGGCTGCCTTACAGGTACTAACATTAGCGCTTATAACGTTTTTTATAAGCCGAAAAGTTATCCTTCTTTTTAAGCTTTTCAAACTCCCTATTAAAACGCTCTACAATGTAATTGGGTACTGATTTATTAAACGCGATGTAGTTACCTGCTATCTCAGGTAATGGTAATTCCTGCAGCCTAACGACATCGTCTTCACTATACCCAAAAGGCGAAAGTTGATAACCAATGGTGTATTCAGAGCCTAAAATCAAATCTATTTTACTATTTAAAAACAAGTGCATATATTGCTTTTCATCACCTATGGACAAAAGGTTTTTACCTGCTTCAAACCCTACTTTTTTAATTATGGATTCGTAAATATCCCCTCTTACGATAGCAAGTGAAAACTGCTTTGCTTCATTTAAGCTATTCATTTTTAACTGAGTATTTTTTTTAAGTTTATAAAAAAATGTTTCACTGGATGCCAAAGGCCCTACCCAATTAAAAATAGGCGTTCTTTGAGATGTTTTAGCGATAGAGATAATACCTGAATGCTTTTCTTTTTGGACTAGGCTGTAAGCACGTTTCCAAGGAAGTATTTTAAATTCACAGGTAATGTCTGACGCAATGCATACATCTTTTACAATATCGAGATTTATGCCAACAAGTTGACGCGCTTTGTTTTCAAAATTGTATGGCGAAAAGTGCTCAGTGTAGACCGTGAGCTTGAAATCTTCAGCCTGTGCGTAATGACTGATAAATATAAAAACAAGTATAAGGAAGGATTTAATGATAACGATACCTACTGATGAACTTACATTAATAATAAGTGCAGCTTAGGTTGAGTCAAATTTCAGACACAAAAAAAGCGCCTTAAGCGCTTTTTTTTCATTTTACTTAAAAAGTAAAATTATACAGCTGTGATGTTATCAGCTTGTGGACCTTTTTGACCTTGTGAAAGAGTAAACTCTACACGTTGGCCTTCAGCTAAAGTTTTGAAACCTTCGCTTTTGATTGCTGAGAAATGTGCGAAAACGTCTGGGCCATTTTCTTGCTCGATGAAACCAAAACCTTTAGACTCGTTGAACCACTTAACTGTACCTGATACGATGTTAGACATTGTAATATCCTGATATAAAATAAAAAATATGCTCATAAGAGCGGGTGTAGCAAAAAATGAGATGGTACTTTAAAAACTTCAGGACGGTACTACAAGTATTACTTATACAACATCGAAATGGAGATTTATAGCTTACATGCTTTCTTTCTAGCTGCAGCCCACTATATAGATTTTTTAAAATATGTCAAGTACCTATCTATAATCAGAGCACGGCTAGCGCATTTTAATCCCAGACTCTAACAGGGTTGAGCGGTAATCATCGTC
>NZ_AUTL01000217.1:0-5000 GCF_000498015.1 Pseudoalteromonas sp. TAE79 | reverse complement strand
TGGCACGGAGTTAGCCGGTGCTTCTTCTGTCAGTAACGTCACAGCTAGCAGGTATTAACTACTAACCTTTCCTCCTGACTGAAAGTGCTTTACAACCCGAAGGCCTTCTTCACACACGCGGCATGGCTGCATCAGGCTTGCGCCCATTGTGCAATATTCCCCACTGCTGCCTCCCGTAGGAGTCTGGGCCGTGTCTCAGTCCCAGTGTGGCTGATCATCCTCTCAAACCAGCTAGGGATCGTCGCCTTGGTGAGCCATTACCTCACCAACTAGCTAATCCCACTTGGGCCAATCTAAAGGCGAGAGCCGAAGCCCCCTTTGGTCCGTAGACATTATGCGGTATTAGCAGTCGTTTCCAACTGTTGTCCCCCACCTCAAGGCATGTTCCCAAGCATTACTCACCCGTCCGCCGCTCGTCAGCAAAGTAGCAAGCTACTTTCTGTTACCGCTCGACTTGCATGTGTTAGGCCTGCCGCCAGCGTTCAATCTGAGCCATGATCAAACTCTTCAATTAAAAAGTTTTATGTCTTTCGACAGCTCAATGAATTCTGAATTTTTTAATATCTTTCGATATTGAATTGACTGTGCCGAAGCAACTTATAAATAAGTTACTTCTGTTGGTCACTCAGTTTTCAATTGAGACTCTAATTTGTTTGCCTCATTACTTGCTCAATAAAGAACGAAGTAGCTTGGCTGTTAGAACTCAACCTGTACGAGTGCCCACACAGATGATTGCTTTATATTGTTAAAGAACGTTTTGAGTCGCTTCAGCGTCTCAAGGGATGAGAATAATACACCCTTTATTTTTCGAGTCAACACTTAGTTTTAAACTTTCTTTTTGGAAGATTTAAAACCGAAGTTTTATTTAACTCTCTGAGTAGTTCGTGCCTTGCTATGCTTCAGCGTTCCCCGTCTCAGTGGGGTCGCATTATAGGGAGCGGCGGATTTTACGCAAGCGTTATTTGCATAAAATAGTAATTAAAATTAAGCCCCAAGCAAGCACACATGATAAGCACAAGTTACCCACAAAACCCTGTTGATAACTCTTATTTTTACATAGCTAAACCATACTAAAGCTTTTAATTAAAACCCTAAAAATACAAAAAGCACCTTATATAGGTGCTTCTCAAAAGTAATAGTTATTAGAATCTAGGGTCTGTTTATCTTTCAAGGTTAAATTTGCAGCAGCCTGTTTGGTATTCAGGCAAGGCAGAGCCTATGTAGTGTGGTTACTCCCCATAAATAGGCGATAACGTAGCATTAATGCCAAACAGGCGCTGCCTAAAGGGTTCTTCCTAGGGGCTATTTACTCTTTGTTACTCGGTTTTTACTTATTCTTACATGGATGTAAGCCAGTAGGGTAACGCAGGAGCAGTTACCGAGCCCACTAGGTTACAAATCTCGCGCCGCGATTACCCCCTAGTTTGAACAAATTTTAATCCGCAAAGAGCAACAGACCCTAGTATAAAATACTATATAACTTGCGACGATACTTAGCTGCGAGTGCGTCGCCATCAGGTAAAGAGGCAATAATGGCTAAAAAGCTTGGTTTTGCTTCGTTGAAGTTCAGATCTTTTTGTAGAACTGTAAACAGTACATCCAATGCTTCTTCTTTTCTGCCTGCTTCATTAAGTAAAATACTGAGCTCTTCTTTTAATTCTAAGTCATTTGGATACTTTTCTACTTGTTGTTGCTTTTCTTTAATCTCTGGTGAATTTTTTGCTTCAAGCGCGGCTTCGCATTTTGCTTTAATATTATTAAAGTAAGCATCTTGCTCTTGTGCATCTATTGTATTTATAAGTGCTTGCGCTTCATCTACCTTGTGAATTTGAATACATATGTCTGCTAGCACTAACTTGATACGTGCATTACCGCTGTCTATTTCATAAGCTTGCTTTGCATAATTAAATGCAGCATTTAAATCTGACTTTAATAACGCTTGCTTTGCTTGTTCTAACAGTAAGTCTTGTTGCGCAGGTAAATGCTTTGCTAGGGCTTCGCGTATTTGTGCTTCGCTTTGAACACCTGCAAGTAAATCTACTGGTGCGGAGTCTTTTAATAATACAAGCGTAGGCAGTGTTTGCAGACCAACTTGTTGCGCAAGTTGAGAAGCGAGTGCTTGTTCTGCATCGCAATCTAGGTTTGCTACTACTATATAGCTTGCATATTCTGCTGCTACTTTATCTAAAATTGCAGCCTGTCCGATGCAGTCAGGACTTTGAGGAGAGAAAAAGTTAAGCAACACCAATTTTTGTTGTGATGTTTCACCGAGTACTTGTTGAAGGTTTTGCGCATTAATACTAACTATGTTGCTCATTGAATTGATTGCCATATTCGTCTATTTAGGTTTTTATATGGTGGTGAACATAATAATTACAAGTCATATACCTAAATCACTCGGTATACATATTCAACAATAAGGGAAAATATGAAATTAACTTACCTAAGTGCAATACTTTTATTAGCAAGCCCATTAGTACAAGCAAATGGACTCGATTTGAATTTAAGCAAAGCCATGCCAGCTATTGAAAAGTTTTACCTCGACTTACACCAATCCCCAGAGCTCTCTTATCACGAACAAAAAACAGGTAAAAAATTAGCAGATAGATTAACTCAGCTGGGTTTTAAAGTAACAAGTAATGTAGGTGGCTTTGGTGTAGTTGGTATTTATAAAAATGGTGAGGGGCCGACAGTAATGATCCGCACTGATACTGATGGCTTACCTATTATTGAGTAAACAGGAAAATCCTATGCCTCAAAAGTCAAAGTAATAGACGAGCACGGTGCAAAAGTAGGTGTAATGCACGGCTGTGGCCACGATATCCACATGAGCTCTTTTATTGGAACTGCAGAGCAGTTAATTGCTCATAAAAAACAGTGGCAAGGTACATTAATGATGGTTGCACAGCCTGCAGAAGAAGTAGGTGGGGGTGCTAAAGCGATGTTAAGCGAAGGACTATTTAGTAAATATGAAAAACCTGATCATATAATTGCTTTGCATGTAAGTGCTAGCGTCCCCGCTGGTAAGGTATCAATGAAAAATGAATACACTATGGCAAGTGTAGATTCTGTCGATATTACAATTAAAGGTAAAGGTGGTCATGGTGCTTATCCTCATACAACTATTGACCCTGTGGTTATAGCTGCACGCACTGTACTTGCTCTGCAAACAATCACAAGTCGAGAGCTTTCACCACTAGAGCCTTCTGTTATTACAGTTGGATCTATTCATGGTGGCTCAAAACATAATGTGATTTCGGATGAAGTAAACTACAACTCACTCTCAGAAGCTATAACCCAAATGTTAGAAGTGCTCAAATAGCAGCAATAAAACGAATCACGGCAGGTATTGCACAAAGTGCTGGCCTAAATGAATCAAACTACCCTGTAGTATATGTACATGAAGATGAATCTATTCCATCTACTTATAATAACCCTGCACAAACAGACATTGTTAGAAACTCTATTGCCAGCGAAATTGGTGATACTAATGTGCTTGAAACACAAGCTGTAATGGCAGGTGAAGACTTTGGCCTATACGGACGCACCGATGAAAACATCCCTATTACCTTATTTTGGCTAGGTGGCGTAAACCAAGCACAATATGCAGATTCAATAAAAACAGGTGAAGTACTCCCTTCCCTACACTCTAGTAAATTTGCACCAGATTATAAAGTTGCTATCCCTACCGGAATAAAAGCAATGAGTAACGCTGCTGTTGCTTTATTTAATAAGTAACCTGATTTCTGGATAATAAATCTATCTCAAGCAGAGTTCATATATGGTCTCCTCCAGTATTGCAAGGTGTCATTCAACGATAGCAGGGACAGGTTTGCTGTCATATATACGGTCTTTTAGTGAAGATTATTACTTCTGACCTTGATGTAATCCGCGCATATTGTCCTGATCAGGTTATCGGTATTTACTACCACTGAACTCTATAGGTTTTCAATATGCAGGTTTGACCTGTTATGTCATCGTTTTAGCCACTTACGCAATTCTTTGAAGAGTATTTATACGGGTGAGTAACTCTCACCTGAAGCGCTAATAGCCCAAGCCATTCTCGCCATCTTGTTGGCATAAGCTACACATGCTCGATTATGCCCTCGAGTTTGAACCAGTCGGTTTATCCATTGACTTAATTTATCATTCTTCGTTTTTGCTCTTGAGACAACCGCTTTTGCTCCTTGGATCAACAGGCACCTTAAGTAGCTATTTCCTCGCTTACTTATCCCAAGTAAAGTATCTTTCCCGCCACTACTGTGTTGACGCGGAACGATACCTAAAGACGCTGAAACATCGCGGCCTCTTTTATAGTTACTGCCATTTCCAACTTCATTGAAATAGGCGCTTGATACCATAGGACCAAATCCAGGTATTGTTTGGATCCGTTGGCAAATATCATTATTTTTTGCTGTTTCAACTATTAATGTACTGTAAGTTTCAATGCAGCTGTCTAAGTTACTCAATTGTGTTTCTAACTGCTTTAGTACCGCTTTAAATGCGCCTGATAATCCGGTATTTTCATCTTCTAAAATTAGGGGGATACTTTTGCGTATTGTGTTTATACCCTGATTTAAAATAATTCCGTATTCAGCAGTTAAGCCTCGGATTTGATTGCATAGTGCCGTTCTTTGTCTGACCGCTAATTCTCTCGCTTTGTGCTGTGCTTGGTTATCTTGTTGCTCAACTGATTTTATACAGACACTCTTAATATGATGTTGTTTTGAAGCAACGCTAATTGCTAAAGCATCGTTATAATCATTTTTATTGCCAACTAAGAAGGCTTTTACATGCTGAGGTGGAATAAGCTTTATCTGATGACCACATTTTCTGATTTCTCGAGCCCAAAAATGAGAAGTTGCACAGGCCTCTAAAGCAACTAAACACGTAGTGTGTTGTTGGAAAAAAGATAACACTTGCGCACGCTTTAACATTTTCTTTTTAACTAAGCGCCCTTGTTCATTGCAGCACACCACATGGAAAAATCTTTTTGCTAT
>NZ_AUTL01000216.1:0-10445 GCF_000498015.1 Pseudoalteromonas sp. TAE79 | reverse complement strand
TAGCCGCTATAGCATGCGCCATGATGCAGCACCACTTAGAGCCCCGACTACACTTGAGATGCAAGACGCTATAGTTACCGAAGTAACTAAAAGCGCCAGCGCTAGTCGCCCATATACAGTGCTTGGTAAAAGTTATTCACCCATGCTTGATGAAACAGGCTTTAATGAAGAAGGCATTGCCTCTTGGTATGGTCGTAAATTTCATGGTTATCACACTTCAAATGGTGAAACGTATGATATGTTTGCCATGACCGCAGCGCATAAAACGCTGCCACTACCTAGCTTTGTTAAAGTAACCAATACAGCAAATGGTAAATCGGTAATCGTTCGCGTGAACGACCGTGGCCCATTTCATGACGATAGAATAATTGACCTTTCGTACGCAGCCGCTTACAAGCTTGGCTATTACACCCATGGTACAGCAAAGGTTAAGCTAGAAGCCGTTACGCTTGCGGGCGCAACTGCGCGTCAAACCTATATTCAGGTAGCTGCAGGTAGTACACTTGCTAATATTGAAGCGCTTGCCAGCACATTGCGAGAGCAATACAAATTACCAACAAATATCGTTCAAAAAGACGACATTTACAGACTGCATTTAGGGCCAATAAAAGACACCCCTCATGCAAACGAAGTATTAAAAAAATTAAAACAAAATCAATTTCAAAACGCGTTCTTGCTTTACACTCAGTAAGACTAATACCCAAACTATCCCCAGGATGCTCGCATCTTGGGGTGGTTTGGGTATAAAATGGCGTAACGCGAATCTTTAACTTTAACCATTAATGAGTATGATGAAATCTATTAAACATAAAATCCTCAAAGGTGTATGCGGCCTAGTTTGTACAGCCGCCGTATTTTCAGCCAGCGCCCAAATTATTCCGGCACCACCTCAAGTTAATGCAAAAGGTTATTTTTTGGTCGACTTTACAACAGGTAAAGTTATTGCTGAAGGTGAAGCCGATACACAGCTAGCACCTGCAAGTTTAACTAAAATGATGACCAGTTATGTAATTGGTACTGAAATTAAAGCAGGTAATATTGCCACTACCGATATGGTAACGGTAAGCGAAAAAGCATGGGCTAAAAACTTCCCAGAATCTTCAAAGATGTTTATTGAAGTAGGTAAGCAAATTAGTGTTGATCAGCTTAACCACGGTATTATTATCCAATCAGGTAATGATGCATGTGTTGCAATGGCTGAGCATATTGCTGGAAGCGAAAGCGCATTTGCTGATTTAATGAATGCCCATGCTGCTAAATTAGGTATGAGCAACAGCCACTTTATCAACAGCCACGGCCTTGATACTGACGAGCACTTCACAACGCCTCGCGATATGGCGACACTTGGTGCTGCACTTATTCGTGATGTGCCAGATGAATATGCACTTTATAAGCAAAAATCGTTTACTTATAACGGCATTAAGCAATATAACCGTAACTCATTATTGTGGGACGAAAGCTTAGATGTTGACGGTATTAAAACTGGTCATACATCAGAAGCTGGCTACAGCCTAGTTACCTCAGCAACTAAAAACGATATGCGTTTAATTGCTGTTGTTATGGGTACTACCAGCGAACGAGCTCGTAAAGTAGAAAGTAAAAAACTACTTAACTATGGTTTTCGTTTTTATGAAACAATTACTCCGTACAAAGCAGGCGATAGCTTTGCAGAACAACGTATTTGGATGGGTAACAAAGAAAATGTATCTTTAGGTATTTTAGAAGATACACCGATTACTATCCCACGTGGTCAGCATAAAAACCTTAAAGCTAACTTTGAGCTAGATAACACACTTGAAGCACCCCTTGCTAAAGGTACTAAAGTAGGTACGTTATTCTTACAACTAGAGGGCGAAGATATTGCTCAATACCCACTAGTCACACTTGAAGAAGTGGAAGAAGGCAGCTTCTTTAGCAAAATTTATGATTACTTACGTTTACAGATCATGCAGTAATTTATAGCTTCCCTATTAACTAGGGTAACTAATTTAAACGTCTCCACTGTGAGGCGTTTTTTTTTGCTTGAAAAATGTTAGAATGCGCCCCATATAAGCAAGACTGCTAATTGCCTATCTGTATTAAGCTTCGAGCTTGCATAGAGTCCACACTTTTGTATGAGGAGTCACCGTCGTGGTTCAACCTGTTAAAGATACTAAATTTGATGAGTACCTAGAGTACCCTTGCCCATTTACATTCAGAATAATGGGTTTAGCTAATGTAAACTTAACTGATCAAATTTTAGCTAAGTTACAACCAATAGCACCTGGCGATTACGCCCCTAAAGTAAAACCAAGCAGCAAAGGTAATTACGAGTCAGTAAGCCTTGTAGCAACGGTTACCAGTGGCAAACACATTGAAGAAATTTACAACGTGATCAGCAATATTGATGACGTACGCCACATGCTTTAAGCCATAGTTGAGATTTGTTGTGAACGAAAACACTTTGATCGTACGCCAACTGGGTCGTCAGCGTTATATGCCAATTTGGCAAAAAATGC
Source organism: Pseudoalteromonas sp. TAE79 (assembly GCF_000498015.1). Classification (NCBI taxonomy): domain Bacteria; kingdom Pseudomonadati; phylum Pseudomonadota; class Gammaproteobacteria; order Alteromonadales; family Pseudoalteromonadaceae; genus Pseudoalteromonas; species Pseudoalteromonas sp. TAE79. The sequence goes on along the minus strand of NZ_AUTL01000216.1, from coordinate 7,947 downwards.
AGGACTTTACCGACACCCGTGATGAAAATACGCCAGATGAAATTTGGCTTGTAGAGCACGAGAGTGTATTCACCCAAGGTCAGGCTGGTAAGGACGAACACTTACTAGCTCCTGGCGACATTGAGGTGATTAAAGTTGACCGTGGCGGACAAGTAACTTATCACGGCCCTGGCCAGCAAATGATGTATGTATTATTTAATCTACGTCGTTTAAAGATTGGTGTACGTGAACTGGTTACATGGCTTGAAGAGTGCATTATTGAATCACTCGCCGAGTATAGTATTGAAGCTTATGCTAAAGCTGATGCACCCGGTGTTTACGTTAACGACAGCAAAATTGCATCCCTTGGGTTAAGGGTTCGTCGTGGTTGCTCGTTTCATGGCTTAGCATTAAATGTTAACATGGACCTAAGTCCATTTTTACGCATTAACCCATGTGGTTATGCGGGCATGAATATGGTGCAAACTAAAGAATTAGATGGTCCTCAAAACCTAGAAAGTGCAGGTGAAGGATTGGTGAAACACATGATCAAGAAGCTTAATGCAACACAGGTTAAGCATACTGAAGGGTTTGAAAACGAATGAATAAACCAGTCAAAATGGAACCAGGTGTAAAACTACGCGACGCAGAAAAAATGGCGTTGATCCCAGTAAAAGTTTTACCTACAGAAAAAACTGAAATGTTGCGTAAGCCAGAATGGTTAAAAATTCGCTTACCTAAATCAACCGATCGCATTGACGGCATTAAAAAAGCGCTACGTAAGCATGGCTTACACTCGGTATGTGAAGAGGCTTCGTGCCCTAACCTATCTGAATGTTTTAACCACGGTACAGCTACCTTTATGATTTTAGGTGCAATTTGTACTCGTCGTTGCCCATTTTGTGATGTTGCTCATGGTCGCCCATTAAAACCTGATGCCACTGAACCTGAAAAGCTAGCACTTACTATTAAAGATATGAAGCTAAGCTACGTTGTAATCACTTCAGTTGACCGTGATGATTTACGTGATGGTGGTGCACAGCATTTTGCCGATTGTATTCGCGAGATTCGTAAACATAATCCAACTATTACTATCGAAATTTTAGTACCTGATTTTCGTGGCCGTATGGACCGCGCACTAGAGATATTAATCGAGACGCCACCAGATGTGTTTAACCACAATCTTGAAACTGCGCCACGTTTATACAAACTAGCTCGCCCAGGTGCTGACTACAAATGGTCATTAGAATTACTTCGTCGCTTTAAAGAAGCTCACCCAGAAGTTAAAACTAAGTCAGGCTTAATGGTAGGTTTAGGTGAAGAAATTAGCGAAATTGAAGAAGTACTTCGCGATTTACGTGCACACAACGTTGACATGCTAACTGTAGGCCAATATCTACAACCATCTAAGCATCACTTACCGGTTAAACGCTACGTGCCACCAGTAGAGTTTGACGGCTTAAAAGCGTATGCAGACGAAATTGGCTTTACTCACGCCGCTTCTGGCCCGTTTGTGCGTTCAAGCTACCATGCTGATCAACAAGCAGCGGGCAAAGAAGTGAAATAAGTAAACTTAAGTATTAAACTACTTTTATGGTAAAAAATGCCGTTAGTTAATAAATTAAACTAATGGCATTTTTGTATGTGATAAGTTTTTTTTACCATTTATCAAATAAAATTAGGTTAAACCCATCTAAGTTGAGATAATTAGCACTGACATAATTATTTAGGTTCATTATGAAACTATTAGTTCGTAACTTGTCTCGTGCTACCACTGAGCATGAGCTTCGTACTTTATTTGCAGAGCACGGTAAAGTGACTACCTGTAACTTAGTACTTGATAAAGACACTGGCCAATCTAAAGGCTTTGCCTTTTTAGAAATGCCAAACGACATAGAAAGCAAAAGCGCTATTAAAGCACTTAACCAATCTACTGTTGATAAAAGTAAGATCCGCGTGAAATTAGCGGATGCTTAAGTAATAATTTATTACTTAAAGTTAAAAGAACCAGCTTGCGCTGGTTTTTTACTAATGGCTGATAGCTAATCTGCAATTGCGTGAAAAGTTCTCTATAAAAATTCGACATCGCTGCAGTGCTTCCTTTATATTGAAAGCCCAATTAAATAACAATATGAAGACTATGGCATATACTCTTTTAAAAAGCGCTAGCCTAAGCCTGCTAGTTGCACTCTTTGGCTGCTCAGAGCCTGCAAGCAAACAAACCCCATTAGAAAATACAGCCGGTGTAAGCCTTAGCAATATTAAACAGCATATTAAAACGCTAGCCTCTGATGACTTTGAAGGCCGAGGTCCACTTACTCATGGCGAAGTGAAAACAGTAGGCTACTTAAGTGAGCAATATAAAGCACTGGGTTTAATCGGTGCTTATAAAGGTAAATACTTACAGCCTGTAAAAATGGCAATGGTGACAGCTAATCAGGATATGCAGTTAAAGGTAGGTGATTTAAGCTTTAAATCAGGTAAAGACTTTACTGCGCGTACTGAGCAACTTCAGCCATTAATTGATGTACGTAACTCTGACGTTGTATTCGTTGGCTATGGTATTAATGCGCCAGAATATAAGTGGAATGATTATAAAAATATTGATGTAACGGGTAAAACAGTGGTTGTGCTCGTTAACGATCCAGGTTTTGCTTCTCAAAACGATGCCCTTTTTACTGGCAATGCAATGACCTACTACGGTCGCTGGACTTATAAATATGAAGAAGCCGCTCGCCAAGGTGCAAAGGCTGTATTTATTGTTCATGAAACAGCACCTGCGGCATACCCTTGGGGCGTAGTTGAAAGTTCAAACACCGGCACTAAATACACGTTAATGGATAACAATTTAAACGCGTCTAAATTACCGGTTATGGGCTGGCTAACACTTGATGCGACTGAGAAAATGTTTAACGCCGCAAAGCTTAACTATCAAGATTTAAAACAAGCAGCATTAAATGATGACTTTAAAGCCACGCCACTTAACTTAAAAGCAAATCTTGCCTTTAAAAACGAAGTATCGCATGCCAAATCGCATAACGTAATTGCACAAATTACAGGTAGCGAATCACCTGACGAATACGTTGTTATAAGCGCTCACTGGGACCACTTTGGTACTAAACAAACTGATACTGGCCCTAAGATTTATAACGGCGCAGTAGATAACGCTTCAGGCACTGCAGCCACGCTTGAAATAGCACGCATCATGAGCAAAATGAATAAGCAAAAACCGTTTAAACGCTCAATTATTTTTGCTAACTTTACAGCAGAAGAAACGGGGTTAATTGGTTCTGAAGAATTTGCATCGGGTGCGGTTGTACCTACAAAACAAATGGTCGGTCTATTAAATATTGATGGCATGAACGTGCTTGATGGCACTGACTACATTTTACAATACGGTAAAGATTTATCGACAATGGAAAACTATTTAGCAAAGGCTGCAAAATCACAAGGCCGTGTTGTTAAAATGGATCCTCGCCCGCAAAATGGCTTGTTTTTTAGATCTGATCATTTCTCACTTTCTAAGCAAGGCGTGCCCAGTCTATTATTTATGAGCCTGGGCGATACCGACTCTGACTATATAGCGCATAAGTACCATAAAGAAGCAGACGACTACTCAGCTGATTGGTCGTTAGGTGGTGTTAAGCAAGATATAGATCTTATTGTTGATATAGCCACTCAACTTGCAAACAATGGCGATTGGCCAAAGTGGACTAGCGAGTCTGACTTTAAAGCCAAACGCGCGCAAGATAAGCAATAAATAACTATTAATAGTTATGTAATATAAAAATCCTCCTACTTGGAGGATTTTTGTTTTAAACGAGCCCGCATTAATAGCGTTTCGGCCTTTGCCCCTAAATAAACATAAATAGCCAGTGCAATTAAAAGCCCCACCACTGCCAGCATCATCGCTATTGCAGGCATTAAATATTCCGATTGCCCCAGCGCCGCTTTAAACATAGTTAACAACGCCTCAATTGATATAGCAATTAACACGGTAGATATAAATCGTGTAATAGTGCGCCGCGTAGATGAGTGCCTAAAAATATCCTTATGCATAAGAATTTCTTCTTCGAGTATTGTTTTACCTAAATCGAATACTGCTAATGCTAGGGTGATGTAAATAATGATACTAAAGGGTTCAAGTGGATCTGATGAGGTATCTACATGGGTTAATAGCGCGTATATATCACTAAAAACGATATTCAGTAAAAATAATACTAAGCAAAATAAGCACGCCACAATAATACCGTAACCCGCTTTAAAGTAAGGCGACATATTAGCGCGCGCAGTATCACCCATTACAAACTCAATAAGCTGCGTTAAGCTCACATCAACGACCAAGTAATGTTGATTATTAATTGGTTTTTTTAGTTCTTTAATCGCCGATATACATAAATGGTTAGTCGCTATAGAAATGTAGGGATCAGTAAAGCACACCCTATCACTTGTTTTAGCGTTCAAAAAATAGGGTCGCTCGCTTAAATCTTGTTGATTACCACTTTCACCTAGTTTTTTGCTATATGCCCGTTTAAAGCAGACATTATTACCCTGCTGCAAACCTTCTGCATTTAAACAATATTGTAATTCTAGAAATGGGTACTGCTTAATCAGGTAGCGAGTATCACGCTCTTTAGTTAACCCATCCTCAATACTCATCAAGATAGATTCAAGTAAACTGTGTATTACATGCTCATATTCGTGGTAGCGCTCAACACTACTGATATAACTCATTCGCGCCATTTTAAATACTCATTAACCTAAGTTATAAATAGATTTGCAAGTTTAAAACCAACAATAAAATAACTTAACAATCAGTAACTTGACACTATTCAAACTCAAGTTTTGCACTACTTTGGTGACTAAATAGTAATATATTAAATTAAATGCACAAAAAAGCAGCTAAGTATTAATTACTTAGCTGCTTTGTGAGTATGACTGGTAAGGTTCTACATAGAGCTTATTACTGAACCTTCGAAAACTCTTCTTTAGATAACTCGCCATTTCCATCTGTATCTAATTGATCAAAAAGCTGTACTAGTTGCGAGTTTACTTGGGCTTCTGTTTTGCTAATTACGCCGTCGCCATCTGTATCAAAAGAATCAAAATCTACCGCAGCAAACGCCGCTGAAGAAGAAGCTAGGGCTACAAGAGCTAAAGTTTTATGTAATGTTTTCATAATCGTTTCCTTAGGCTTTGAGCCTGATTAGGGGTAAGAAGTCCTTTTCAAAGATCCTTTAGGAGTAAAGTGTCTATAAATTAATATTCAAAAAAATCATTTTCTGTCGGACCACCGCTACTTTGAACATTCAGCTCGTCAAATTGCTCTATCACTTGCGCCGATTCTTCAGAGCGACTAATTGAAGCGTTGTCGTCTGCGTCGAGTGTTTCAAAGTCTGTGTTTGCAAATACTACTGACGAAGAAACAATAGCCATAAGTACAAATGTTGATTGTAGCTTTTTCATAATTTAATCCTTCAAAAGTATGCGGTGTCCTAAATAAATTTGCTCTATAGTGCTCTCTAGTCACTTCCTGGTTATTCTTTTTAGTAGGCTCCCTTGCCTATTTAGGTTGTCTTTGGCAACTCAGAATTTAGATTACATCACAGAGCATTAACTACTTAAGGCTCTGAAATTAGGCCTCAGAGAACTCATCTTCTGATAACTCACCATCTTGGTTTGTATCGAGTTCTTCAAATTTGCTTAAAAGCTCAGCATCTACTGATGCTTCGGCTTGGCTAATTGCGCCATTACCGTCTACGTCTAGCGTATCAAAATCTGTTGCTGCAAAAGCCGCTGATGAAGAAGCTAGCGCCATTAGTACTAGTGTTGATTGAAATGTTTTCATAATAGTATTCCTTCATTGGGTTGTTGCGATTAGGCCTTTGGCTTTCATCACGTTTTGCTTAATACACTCTAGGTATTACAACTTCGGTGCCACTTTTTATTTATTATTTAAAAACAATAAGTTAAATGATATAAAGCGAGAAAAGCTTAATTTGGGGAGGTGTTATTGTTGCTATTTAGCAACAGCCATTTAACTAAAAACAATAAAGCACTATAAATCAATTGGTTAAGTTTAATTAAAAAGACACACTTTTGCTAAAAAGCCAATAAGAGGGCATTTTGGTTAGCCCTCAAAATAAACTGAATATGAACATGGAAATTACATAGGATTTATTCACGTCTATTAAAAAATTAATTCCTTTATGATTAGTTAGTTACATTAATTTTGAGATTTATTATAAAAATTTTGAAAGGATATTTTGAAATTAACTGTTTTGTTGCCAAATGGCGAATTTACCTAGAAAGGTTTCAATGTTAAAGCTAAGTTGTAGCATTCAACTCATAATTTGATGCGTTGTAAAATATAGGTTCGCTTGACTTAAGCAAACCTACATCGTGTATCAGCTATCTGCAAAAGTGCCGCAATTAGAGAGAGGTAAAATTACATAGATTTAAACTACTTCCACCCTTGCAGCCACTTTTGGTTATCTTTTAAATCGCGCCAACTAATTGGATATTGATTTTTTGACATAACAGCCTCAGTAATACATTCAATTACATTACCGTCTTCATCAAATTCCACCTCAACAATAATGAAGTGTTTTTCTTTATTTATAGCAGGTGTTGCGGTCCATTTACTATTCAATAATTTTTTAGGGTTTAATTTATTCATTTAATATAGCGACTCTTACTAGTAAATTTATAAGGCAACTATACGACCCCAATACCTACTTAGTTCATATATGGTCTCCTCCAGTATTGCAAGGTGTCATTCAACGATAGCAGGGACAGGTTTGCTGTCATATATACGGTCTTTTAGTGAAGATTATTACTTCTGACCTTGATGTAATCCGCGCATATTGTCCTGATCAGGTTATCGGTATTTACTACCACTGAACTCTATAGGTTTTCAATATGCAGGTTTGACCTGTTATGTCATCGTTTTAGCCACTTACGCAATTCTTTGAAGAGTATTTATACGGGTGAGTAACTCTCACCTGAAGCGCTAATAGCCCAAGCCATTCTCGCCATCTTGTTGGCATAAGCTACACATGCTCGATTATGCCCTCGAGTTTGAACCAGTCGGTTTATCCATTGACTTAATTTATCATTCTTCGTTTTTGCTCTTGAGACAACCGCTTTTGCTCCTTGGATCAACAGGCACCTTAAGTAGCTATTTCCTCGCTTACTTATCCCAAGTAAAGTATCTTTCCCGCCACTACTGTGTTGACGCGGAACGATACCTAAAGACGCTGAAACATCGCGGCCTCTTTTATAGTTACTGCCATTTCCAACTTCATTGAAATAGGCGCTTGATACCATAGGACCAAATCCAGGTATTGTTTGGATCCGTTGGCAAATATCATTATTTTTTGCTGTTTCAACTATTAATGTACTGTAAGTTTCAATGCAGCTGTCTAAGTTACTCAATTGTGTTTCTAACTGCTTTAGTACCGCTTTAAATGCGCCTGATAATCCGGTATTTTCATCTTCTAAAATTAGGGGGATACTTTTGCGTATTGTGTTTATACCCTGATTTAAAATAATTCCGTATTCAGCAGTTAAGCCTCGGATTTGATTGCATAGTGCCGTTCTTTGTCTGACCGCTAATTCTCTCGCTTTGTGCTGTGCTTGGTTATCTTGTTGCTCAACTGATTTTATACAGACACTCTTAATATGATGTTGTTTTGAAGCAACGCTAATTGCTAAAGCATCGTTATAATCATTTTTATTGCCAACTAAGAAGGCTTTTACATGCTGAGGTGGAATAAGCTTTATCTGATGACCACATTTTCTGATTTCTCGAGCCCAAAAATGAGAAGTTGCACAGGCCTCTAAAGCAACTAAACACGTAGTGTGTTGTTGGAAAAAAGATAACACTTGCGCACGCTTTAACATTTTCTTTTTAACTAAGCGCCCTTGTTCATTGCAGCACACCACATGGAAAAATCTTTTTGCTAT
>NZ_AUTL01000215.1:0-23572 GCF_000498015.1 Pseudoalteromonas sp. TAE79 | reverse complement strand
ATGTACTTGCTGAGTCGGGCGAAGATGCCATTGCATTTAGTGATGGCAGTGATTACGCCGCTAATATTGAAAAAGCAGAAGCACTGGCACCAAGCGAGCCTCGCCCTGAAGCATCAAAAGAGCTTAAAGCGTTTCCAACTCCTGATGCTAAAACGATTAACGAGCTTAAAAAACACTACGGTGTTAAGCCACATCGCGGTGTTAAAACGTTAATTGTTTATGGTACGCCTGATGAAAATGAAGTACGTGGTTTAGTGGCACTTGTACTTCGTGGCGATCACGAATTAAATGAACTAAAAGCTGAAAAACACCCATTAGTAGACTCTCCGCTTGAAATGGCAACAGAGGCGGATATTGTTGCTGCTATTGGCGCAAAGCCTGGCTCATTAGGCCCTGTTGGCTTATCAATGCCTATTATTGTTGATAGAACAGCTAACATACTTGCTGATTTTGTTGCCGGTGCAAATAAAGACGACGAGCATTACAGCGGTATTAACTGGGATCGTGACGTAACTGATTACGACGTTGCTGATATTCGTAATATTGTTGAAGGCGATATGAGCCCATGTGGTGAAGGTACTTTGCAAATTAAACGCGGTATTGAAGTTGGGCATATTTTCCAACTTGGCACTAAATACTCAGAAGCCATGAAAGCCGGCGTGTTAAACGAAGGTGGTAAAAACCAAACCATGACTATGGGTTGTTACGGTATTGGTGTTTCACGTATTGTTGCCGCTGCTATTGAGCAGAACAACGATCAATACGGGATCATTTGGCCAAAATCAATCGCGCCATTCGATTTAGCAATTGTTCCAATGAACATGCACAAATCGCATCGTATTCCTGATATTGCAAATAACCTTTACCAAGGTTTAAAAGATGCAGGTCTTGATGTGTTATTTGATGATCGTAAAGAGCGCCCTGGCGTTATGTTTAATGACATGGAGCTAATTGGTGTGCCATTTACGCTAGTAATTGGTGAGCGTAACCTTGACGAGAATAAAGTTGAGCTTAAAAACCGCCGTACAGGTGAAAAGCTAATGATTGATATCGATACAGCAATTGATGCAATTAAAGCGGCTGTTAAAGGTTAATAACACGCACGCTCAAAATAGACTAAAAGGCCGCATTTAAAATGCGGCCTTTTTTATGCTCGATTAATAGCAATGCGTAATAATAGTTGCTCAATGACTCACCTTTCCTAGCTTTGTAGAAATCATTTAATTACGTGCCTTGGTATAAATTGTCATGGAGGCTTCGCTAAAGTGTCTCATAAGTGTCATTAGATTTATCTACAGTGTTTAATTATTACACTATAGATGACGGGCATGACAAACAATCAACTGCGTAAAAAACAACATTATCCAGCCATTTGGATATCTGATGTTCATTTAGGTTACAAAGATTGTAAAGCTGATTACTTACTTGATTTTTTAAACTCGGTAGAATCCGACACACTTTATTTAGTGGGTGATATTATTGACTTATGGTCAATGAAGCGACAGTTTTATTGGCACCCTTCTCATTATGAAGTATTAAACTGCATACAGACAAAAGCAGCTAGCGGTACACGTGTCATTTATATTCCCGGTAATCATGATGAAGCGTTTAGAAACTATATAAATCAAACATTATTTGGTGTTGAAATCCACCAGCAGTTTATTCACACCACTAAAGCTAATAAACGGTTTTTACTTATACACGGCGACGACTTTGATTCAGCGACTCGTTATAACAAACTTGTTAGTATTGCGGGGGATGCAGGATACGACTTTTTATTATTTTTAAATCGCTGGACCAATCGTATACGTAAAATATTTGGTGGTAACTACTACTCGCTTGCATCGTGGGTAAAAGCTCGGGTACACAAAGCTCGAGAAGCGATTAGTGTCTTTGAAGATGCCGCAGTTCATGAAGCTAAAAAACAAAACGTAGACGGTATTATTTGTGGACACATTCACCATCCCAAAATTAAAGTGGATGACGGCATTATGTACTGTAACGATGGTGATTGGATTGAGAGCTGTACTGCGCTTGTAGAGCAGCAAGACGGAAAGATAGAATTACTACATTGGTCAGATACTCAGTTTATACTCGATAGCGCAGACATAGCTATTCTTAACACGCCTTTAAATACGTCAACAAATACCAAACCAAAAAAATCAGCTGCTTAGCAGCTGATTTTCAAAACGATTAACTTAACCAAGTAATTAGCTTGTCTTTTAAAGTTTGTGGTTTAATTGGTTTAGTAATGTAGTCGTTCATTCCAGCAGCTAAACAGCGCTCTCTATCACCTTCCATCGCACTCGCTGTCATAGCGATAATCGGTATGTGAGTATAATCTACCCCTGCCTTACTATTTCTAATTTCACTTGTGGTATCGTAGCCATTTAAATTGGGCATTTGGCAATCCATTAATATAACATCAAAAGCTTGCTCTTCGTTTTCTCTCAGTGCTTCTAAGGCTTCTATACCGTCTGACGCACAAGTGATTTTTACTTTAGTACGTTTTAATATTGCCTTAGCTACTTCAATGTTTATCATATTATCGTCAACTAATAATACATGATACGCAGATAGGTCAGGCTCTACTTGTTCCTCTTCCAAGCCTTTTGGTGGCGCTATAATACAGTCACTACTAGCACCAAATAAGCTGGCCAATTTATAGCTGAATTGATCTTGAGTGAGTGGTTTATTTAAAATATGGCTGCCTTCAGGTAATACCGTTTTGATTGGCTTATCTGTAACCATATCTCGTAAAATTAAAACATACTTTTTATTAAACTGTTTACAGTAATCAATTAACGCATCAATTTGAGGATGCTCATCATCAATTAATAATAAATCAGCTTCAAACTCTTTGTGCTCACTAAAGTAGTCAAGTCGTACAATGTTTTCTGCTTTTACTTTGCAGGTTAATAACAATAAGTCGCATACGTTTTTATAAACGTTATCGCGCGCTATTAATGCAGCTACGTTGATACTTGTAGCAAGCTCTATACCTGTGTTTAATTTTTTCTCTTGTGCAACGTGTAGCTCAACCGTTGCGGTAAAGGTACTACCCGCGCCCTTTTTACTTATAACCGTAATATTACCACCCATTAACTGAGCAAGTTTTTTACATATAGATAAACCTAAGCCTGTACCACCAAAGTGGCGTGTCGTGCTTGAATCTTCTTGTGTAAATACTTCAAATAGTTTGTCTATGTTTTCAGGCGCTATACCAATTCCGGTATCTTTTATTGTAAAGCTCATTAATAATTTTGAGTCAGTTATGTACTTAGAACCGACAGTTAAACTTACTTCACCTCGGTGGGTAAATTTAAATGCATTATTAACTAAGTTAATTAAAATTTGTTTAAGTCGATGGCTGTCGCCAATAACCATTCTGTCTACTACATCTTTAGTATCTAAAAATACTTCAAGACCTTTGCGTTGGCCCTGTAAAGCTAAAGAGCTAATCATATCGCTACATACAGTAACAACATCAAATGTATGGTTATCAATATCAAGCTTACCTGCTTCTATTTTAGAAAAATCAAGAATATCGTTAATCAGATTCATCAATGAATTAGCACTGCTATTTGCTAGTTTTAAATAATGGTATTGTTGATCGGTTAAGCCATCTTCTTTGAGCATTTCAAGCATCCCTAGTACGCCATTCATTGGTGTGCGTATTTCGTGAGAGATATTTGCTACAAAGTCACTTTTTGCTTGGCTTGCTGCTAATGCTTGGTCAATTGCACGTTCTAGTTCAATGGTCCTTTGTGAAACCTTTAGCTCCAGAGTACTGTTTAACGCTTCGAGCTCTGATTGCGTATTTTTTAATGAGCTAATATTTCTTAAAATAGCCGCTACCTGATAACGGTTATTATATACGTCAAAAATACTGCTAAGCGTAATTGAAAAGTATTGTTTGTTGCCATAACCATCTGTGTAGATAGCTTCAAACGGCATTTTTGAACCGTTTGTAATAGTCTCTTGTATACAATTAGTGTCTGCGTCGTTTAAATTAAACAGCGAGACAAAATCAGGATTAGTGCCTGATATTGAACTACCAAAAACCTCTTTAGCGGTATTATTAAAGTGAACAATTTCGCCGTTTTGCTCAATTGTAAAAATAGCATCCAAAGAATTTTCTATTACTTTATTGTTTTGCTCTTTTAGAGAATTAATTAACAGCTTACGGTTTATAAAGCGTTGGTATAAAAAAGCAATAACTAAAAATATGCTAAAAAATACCACTAACATTGCAATAAAGTTTTGACGTCTCTCATTCACCTTTGCAAACAATGTTTTTGTATCAACACTTACACCAAGCTCTAAAGGTAGCATGGCTATATCACCCTCAAACGAAATTCGTTTTTTTAAAGTGTAAGCCACTGGATAATTACTTATTGGTAAAGTGCCTTGCTCTGTCATGGTGGTTGCAGTAGAGAATTCTTCAGACCATGTTTTAGTTTTATTAAATTCAAAACGGAATCGAAGTTGAGGGTTTGGATGATATAAAAATTCACCTTCATTATTCATAAGGTAAATCTGCGTCCCTTGTGGAGATTCAACTGTTAAATCTTCAAGTAATTTATCCGCAAAGTAATTAGTAACTAATATTGCAAATATTTTATTATTTTCATCAAAAACAGGCTTAGCAACACGAAAAGTGCTTATATAAGGTTCTTGTATCTGTCCATTTTCACGGTTGTAGTTAATTGGAGAAATATAGACACTTTTCTTATCAAGCATGCTTGCTTTGATTATGTAATCGCGTTGACCTTTTTTTTGTAATTGCAGACCTTGCAGTCGATTAATCTCTCCAAGTTGATTTCGGTCAACTCTAACAATCTCTTGCCCACCATCTTCGAGCATAATATAGCGAGCTTGCAAAATACTGTCATCGGTCTGCATAAAACCAGTAAAAATGCTTGCTAAGCGCTCTTGCCAAACATCTATTGGCGTACCAAGGACGGGATCAATTAGTTTATTTTCTTTAGCGCGGGTAATGCCTTGTATTGGTGGTGTAGCATCTAAAAAGCGAATGGCGGTAACACTGTCTTTAAGATGTTTTTTTAATGAATAGCTCTTTGTTTCAAGTTCACGCTTTAATTCTATTTGAGCTGAATGGTAAACATCATTTCTTACTTTTTGATCGAACAAATACAGAGATGGTAAAGCTATAAGAACAAATATTATTGTTGCAACGAGCATAAGTTTATTATTTTTTGTCACATTCAAAAAAATATTCCTTTTTAACATTTACCATCACCATAAATTTTTATTGTTATTAGTATAGAGTATTAAAGTGAGAATTGGACCCTCAAACTAATCAGTTATCGTTATAATTTTTATAATAAAAAGACTAAATCATTAGTTTTATTTAGAAAACTCTCTCTATATGAATTATAAATGAATGAGAGTACCCATATCGACTTACACAGATTATAAAATAGTTGTTTCAACCAATCATTCCTTTAAAATATAAAAGGTAGCCAATGCTACCTTTTATATATCTTCAGAGTGCTAAATCTTTATAATTATCTAAATAGCACATCTTCTCTGTTAAACCACTTAACACAAAATGCCAATAGTCCAGCAGCAATGATTGCAGTGGCTAAAAATATTAAACCTACAAATGTGTAATCAACAGTCCCTTTTACTATTTCTTTAATTGCTAATGCTACATTTGTAACAGGAATGAATGCTGTTTTAGCAGTGAGTTCCATATTTGGCATGATTGAAATAATAATCGGGAAAAATACGCCCATACTAAGTGGTGCCATATAATTTTGCGCTTCTTTAAACGTGCGAGCATAGATAGATATAGCCAGAGCTAAGGCCGAAAATATAGCTGCAACAGGTAGTAATAGTACAAATATCATTAGTAAATCGGTAACTGCTAATGTACTAAATGCGGCTTTAATAAAATCAAGATCGGCAAATGCGAGCGCCAGTGCTATCCAGCAGCCCATACTTAAGACGGTTATTGTTGTGGAGGCAATGGATGTAGTTAACAAGGTTATAAATTTACCAAGCACCAACTCTGTACGCGTAATAGGTGTAAGTAGGAGTGTTTCTAGCGTGCCGCGTTCTTTTTCACCAGCGCCTAAATCAATAGCGGGATAAGTTGCCCCCATCAATACTAATGGAATAAGTAAATAAGGTAAAAACCCGCCAATTTTTTCNNNNCGGCTGTATCTACTTTTATGACTTCAATTGGATTAAGAATAGATTTTTGAACAGACTCTTCAATACCAAAACTGATTAGCTTTTGAGTTTGCAGCACGTCACTATATTCTTTTGCGAGCTCTTTAACGCGTTCGAATAAAAAGTTGATAGATTTTGAATCGTTAAAAACAACCTGCCACTGGCTTTGTTTTCCATCGTCCAATGTTTGCACAGCATGACTTGGTAAATAAATACCCATATCAATATCGCCAGCGATTACACCTGCTTTAAGCTCATCAATATTGTTAAAGGTTTTATCCCCTTTATAAAGCTCAAAACTTTTGTGATAAAACACTTTATCTGTAAACTCTTGTGCGTATTCACCGTTGATAATCGCGTAAGTGTTTACTTTTTGCTCAGCGTCCATTGCAGCTTGCGAGCTTATAAATGCCATTACGGCAAACAATAACGGAAATATAGCAACAGGGAGCGCGACTACAAATAATAGCGTTTTTTTATCGCGTAATAACTCTCTTAATTCCTTTTTAAATACCTCAAACATCATGCTTCTCCGTTAATATATTCATAAACGCTTGGTTAAGCTCATCACTATTACCTGCTTGTTTAAACTCTTCTACTGTTCCGTCAAAACAGCTAATACCTTCGTTAATTACAGCGACACGGTCACATAAAAGTGCAACTTCATCTAGATGATGGGTTGAGAAAATAACAGGCGTCCCTTGCGCTTTTAAACCTTTGATAAATTTAATAACGGTTTGTGTTGTCATTATATCAAGGCCCGTTGTTGGCTCATCAAGTACCACAACTGCTGGGCGATGAACAACTGCACGCGCTATATTTGCTTTTTGCTTCATACCTGTTGAAAGGTTTTCTGCCCGTTTATCTACAAATTTGTGCATATCTAGTAATGTAAATAGCTCATCACAACGCGATGCTATATCGCTTTTGTTCATGCCATGAAGCTTTGCAAAATACTCTATGTTTTCTTTTACAGTTAAGCGGCCATACAACCCCGTAGAGCCTGATAAAAATCCAATAGACTTACGGCCCAGTAGCGGTTTTTTTACAATATCGTTTCCGGCAATCGTTATTGAGCCTTCATCGGGCTTTAACGCGGTTGAAATCATTCTCAGTGTCGTCGTTTTACCCGCACCATTTGGGCCGAGCAATCCAAGTACCTCACCTTTAGCGCAACTAAAACTAACGTCTCGTACTGAGTGAAAGTAGTCTTTATCTTCACGAGGATCGATGTCGTCTATTTTATTTTTTTTGTGATCTTTAGTTAGCTTAAATTTCTTTTTAAGCCCAGCAACTTCTATCATGTTCGCATCCTTCGTTTCGCTCTAAAATAATCTGTATTGTTGTAAAAAGAGTCGTCTTTGTTTTCGTCATGCCAGCCTGGCACACCTAATAAAGGCAGTGGTGAAAGCTTTTTGTTATCGGCTAAGCAGTTATCTGTATTAATCATCTCATAAAGGGCTTGGTCAAGGTACTGGTATTGAGTTACTAAATCTTTACAAAATATTTCATTAGGTACACAAACAAATAACGCTTTACCCGTCAAACCTATATAAGGCTTTGTTAGCATTTCATAATTAGCATGACCAAACATAAAAGGTTTTATTGTTTTACCCCACTCATGTTTGTGTTCAACGAATGCAGTTTTCCATTGGTGTTCGCAAAGCCACCGCTGCCATTTACTCTCACTTATAGCTAATACAACACCACACTCATCAAAAAGCGTTAGTGCATTACGATGCTTAGTACGCTGTTGCAGCCCATGCTCAGCTATATCTTGCACATGTCTATGGTTTATTAACGCTTTGGTTTTTGGAAATAAACACCATATAAACCCACCAAATAAGTCATGCCAATTTTTACTTCGTGTAGGTACAACACCCGTTTCAAAAATTACTTGCTCGTAATACCGCTCGCCAAAGTCTACCTTTGCATCATCTTCAAAAGTAATAGGAATATTATTCTCATTAATAGCAGTTAAAAATGGAGAAAACCACTGCGGCGCCGGCCAATCTGTTAGTTCGTTAACTTTAAATAGCTCACGTAAATGCGCAAATGCACCTGTTTCTAAACTACTGATTTGCCACTGCTCGGGGGGAGTAAAACGCTTCATTTAAACCTTTAACAATTTATGCCTATAATTTACGAGAAGTTTACCGCAAAAACTGGTTCTGCTTAATAGAAGTTAATATACTAATCACAACTTAAAACAAAAAAAGAGCTGACATGAAACATTATTTCTCTCTCACACTCCTCGCTACTGCTGTTTTAGCAGGTTGCGCAACAACAAGTATTACCCCGACTGATGTAACAAATGGTTATAACAGTATTCAAGCTGATGAACTGGCTAAACATGTAAAAGTACTCGCATCGGATGAGTTTGGTGGCCGTGCTCCTTCATCACCTGGCGAAAAGCTAACGCTTGATTATTTAACTGCGCAGTTTAAAGCTTTAGGTTTAAAACCAGGTAATGGCGACAGTTACTTACAAGAAGTGCCATTGGTTTCTTTAGAAGCTGATTCGAACATGGTGCTTAGTATTGGTGGTAAAGACTATCAATATAAAAAAGATATGGTTATGGGTAGCAGCCGCATTAGCGCACAAGAAGGCATAGAAAATTCTGAACTTGTTTTTGTGGGCTACGGCGTTAATGCACCTGAATACAATTGGAATGACTACGAAGGGTTAGACGTTAAGGGCAAAACGGTTGTAATGCTGGTTAACGATCCGGGCTTTGCAACAAAAGACCCTGCTTTATTTACTGGCGACGCAATGACTTATTACGGTCGTTGGACATACAAATATGAAGAAGCAAGTCGACAAGGTGCAGCTGGCGCAATTATTATTCATGAAACAGCACCTGCGTCATATCCATGGTCAGTAGTTGAAAACTCTTGGAGCGGTGAGCAGTTTGGTTTTCAAAAAGAAAACAACAATATGGATCGTGTAGCTGTTGAAGGCTGGGTTACAACTGACGTAGCAAAAGAGCTTTTCACTAAAGCAGGATTAGATTTCGATACTGCGAAAGAAAACGCAGCTAAAGGTGCTTACCATGTTGATATGGGCGATTTAACTGCTTCTGTTAATGTTAAAAATACGATTAAAAAATCAGTGTCGTATAACTTTATCGCTACGTTACCAGGAAGCGAGCAACCAGATGAGCATGTTATTTACTCGGCGCATTGGGATCACTTAGGTACAGATAAAACACGTAAAGGCGATCAAATTTACAACGGTGCTCACGACAACGCAACGGGTACAGCTGGGCTTATTGAAGTAGCTGAAGCCTTTACTAAATTACCTAAGCATCCTAGCCGCTCAATGACATTTTTAGCGGTAACTGCTGAAGAGCAAGGCTTACTAGGTTCTAAATACTATGCAGCTAACCCAGTGATTGCAGCTAATAAAACAGTCGCTAACATAAACATGGATAGCTTAAATTTATTAGGCAAAGTAAAAGACATGAATGTGGTCGGTATTGGTAAGTCACAAATGGATGAGTTTTTAGCAACTGCAGCTAAAGAGCAAGGCAGAACAATATCAGGCGATCCTAAACCGTCATCTGGTGGCTATTACCGCTCTGATCACTTTGCATTTGCTAATATGGGGATTCCAGCCATGTACGCAGGTGGCGGCACAGTCGCAGCTGACGAAGAGACAGCTAATTACCGTAAACGCATGAGTTTAGTACTTCGCGGTTGTTATCATCAACCGTGTGATCGTTACCGTGACGAATGGGATTTATCGGGTGCTGTTCAAGACTTACAATTGTTTTATAAAGTAGGTTTTGATATTTCGGAGCAAGAGCAATGGCCAACGTGGAATGCAAACTCAGAATTTCAACGTAAGTAGCATTGGTTTAACATCGAAAAACTCAAAGAGAGTAATCGATTTAAATAGATGTAAATGATATTGATTATCATTTAATTAAAATATACAGTGTTACTAAGTTTATTTAATTGGTAACACTGTATGATTTTACTCTCTCAAATAGGATTTATTACGCCCGCTTCTAAACGCTTTGTTAGCCAAAATAAACGTTTATTGCTGCCTTTATTTATTTTAACTTGCCTTGCAATACCGCAGTTACGCGAAATAACAATGACCGCACTCAGTGATGCCTTTTTTCAGGTGAGTGTATTTGTTGCCGCAACCCTTTTAATTTATTACTACGCAATAGAACACTTACCTCAATTAGAGCTTAGTTATTTAAGTGCCAAGTCCCCTATTTTAGAAATTAGCTTTGCAGCGGTTTTAGGGGCATTACCTGGCTGTGGTGGGGCAATTATTGTGGTAACTCAATTTACAAAAGGCCAAGCGAGCTTTGGGGCTATTGTTGCTGTTTTAACAGCTACAATGGGAGATGCCGCATTTTTACTCCTTGCCACTCGCCCTACTGAAGGTTTAACCATAATGGCCATTGGCTTAGTAGTAGGCACGCTTTGTGGTGTTATAGTAAACGCCCTTCATGCAAAAGACTTTTTACGCCCAACAAAGCAAGAACAAAAACACCAAGTTAAAGTATTGCCAACTCGTATAATTAAAATAAGCAAACCCGTTTGGATGTTCGCTATTATTCCAAGCCTCATTATTGCTTTTTTAATTGCATTTAATGTCGACTTTGATCAATTTGGAAAATACACAGGCACAAGTATTAGTATTTTTGGTGCTGCAATGGCGTTATTTATTGTAACTATATGGGCGTATTCTTCTAAAGGTGAAAGCTATAAAGAAGTAACCTCAGAAGACGATGAATGTAATCCACCTTCTAAAATTATTAAAGTACTTCAAGACACACACTTTGTGACCGCATGGGTAGTGGCATCGTTTATGTTGTTTGAGATTTTAGTAAATATTGCAGGGCTTGATTTAAAAAACTGGTTTGCACATTATGCTTATTTAGCGCCACTTATTGCTGTGGTGATTGGTTTTTTACCCGGTTGTGGTCCGCAAATAATTGTTACTACGTTATATATTCAGGGGATCATCCCATTTAGCACATTAACTGCTAATGCAATATCTAACGATGGTGATGCGTTATTTCCTGCAATTGCAATGGCACCCAAAGCGGCTGTAATTGCGACTGTGTATACATCTATTCCTGCTTTGGCCGTTGGCTATGGCCTTTACTTTTTAAGTTAAAATTGCCATAAACAAAAAAGCTCAGCTATTGCTGAGCTTGGTTTTAATTAATTTTCTTTATCAGCTATTTTTTGTAAATTACTATTTATTTTGAATAACACAATCACAAACTCACACCAAACTCTTGCACCAATTGCTCCGAAAACAATAATGCCAATACCAGTAATAAAGCCACCACCATAACTAGTAAACATAGCAGTAATCCCTGAAACTAATGAAGCAAATAAAATTAGCCAGTAGATAAAAGTGATTATTTTAGGGGTTATCATTGAATCGAAAAAGAAAAGATCTTTCATTGTAATCCTTATTATTTTTTATAAGTGGATTTGATATTCGTACCTACATTAAAACAAAATTGCAGAGTTATAATTAAGATAGTATGAGGGGGTTTATAAATTGACAAAATAAAAGTCAATATTATTTCAAACATCCCTATATCAAACCACAATCCATTGAGTGTTGATTAAACTTGTTCAACAAATTAATATTAATATAAAGCAATTTATTTTAAAACAAAAAACCAGCAAATTGCTGGTTTTTTATCAGGTTTAAACAATTATATTATTAACTCATTGCCATCATCATTGCCGAAGGATTTTCTAAGTACGATTTCCATAGGTTATTAAAGCGTGCAATAGTGCCGCCATCAATAACGCGATGATCGCCAGACCAACTCACTTGCATAATAGCTTTACTCACAACTTGGCCACTTTCATCAAAACGCGGTAAGTGCTGCAGTTTACCCAATGCAACAATAGCCACTTCTGGTTTATTAATGATGGGGGTTGCTATAGTGCCGCCAATTGCACCAATATTAGAGATGCTAATTGTCCCACCTTTTAAATCATCAGGGGCAACACGCCCTTCTCGCGCTGAGTGAGTTAAGCGGGTTAAATCATTAGCCACATCAACAATACTCTTACTCTGGCATGATTTAATATTAGGCACTAACAAGCCAATTTTTGAATCAACCGCTATACCAATATTATGATCGTTATAATAGGTAAGCTCTGAGCAATCATCATTCACTTTTGAATTAAGTACAGGGTACTCTTTCATTGCCAGCGAGAGTGCTTTTACAAAAAATGGCATCATGGTGAGCTTTACACCTTGTGCTTTGTACTGCTCTTTTAAGGAGCTGCGCAAAGCTATAAGCTGGGTTAAGTCGATTTCATCACTAAACGTAAAGTGCGGAATAGTTGAAACCGAAGCTACCATTTGCTTGGCCATGGCCGCTTTAATACCTTTAATTTGCTCTACTCGTACGCCACCGCTTTGATTCTGTGTTTGGTTTTGTACAGCACTTTGAGAAGCATCGCTATTAAGCGGTGAAGTATCAATAGTATTTGGCACTTCGCCTTTTACAAACTCTTCAATATCTTGCTTGTAAATACGTCCATTTTTTCCACTACCTGGTACGCACGTTAAATCAACATCAAGTTCACGTGCTTTACGACGAACTGCAGGCGACGCAACCGCTTTTTGATTGATAACCTTTGCAGCTTGCTGCGTTTTAACAGAGGCAACTTTTTCAGCGACGGCATTAGTTTGAGCCTTTACGACCGCTTGGTTTATATCAACATTTGGCTTTACTGCACTGCCTGCAATTGTCATTTGAAACAACGGGCTATGTACTTTTGCTATTTCACCTTTTTGGTAATATAGTTTTTTTACTGTGCCTGTATATTTTGCCGGAATTTGTACTAATGCTTTGTCGGTCATTACATCACAAACCGCTTGGTCTTCTTCTATTTCGTCGCCTTCTGCGACTAACCAATCAACAATCTCACACTCAACAATACCTTCACCAATATCTGGTAGTATAAAGTCCTCAACTACATCAGATGCATTGTTATTAGTTTGATTTTCAGCTTGAACTGGCTCTTCGACTACTTCATTACTAGTACTATCACCAGTTACATCCATAGCAAATAAAGGCGCATGTACTTTAGCAATTTCACCTTTTTGATAATATAGCTTTGTAATAATACCATCATGCACTGCCGGAATTTGTACTAATGCTTTGTCTGTCATCACATCACAAATTGGCTGATCCTCAGATACGGTATCGCCTTCTTGAACTAGCCACTCAACAACTTCGCATTCAACAATGCCTTCTCCAATATCGGGTAATATAAAATCTTTCGCCATGGTAACCCCTAAAAATCCATTGATTGTTTAATTGCAGCCAACACTTTTAGTGCGTCCGGTACGTATTCTTTTTCAAGTGCCAACGGGTATGGTGTATCTAGACCACATACACGTAAAATTGGCGACTCTAAATGCAAGAAACACTCTTGTTGTATTGTTGCTGCTATCTCGGCACCAAAGCCATTAGTTATAGGCGCTTCATGGCTCACGATTAAACGGCCGGTTTTAATAACCGATTTAGCAATCGTTTCAACATCCCATGGTAAAATACTACGAAGATCTATTACATCACAGCTTATACCTTGCTCGCTTGCTTGCTGTGCTGCCTCTTCAATAATCTCCATTTGAGCACCCCACGCTAAAAGCGTAATATCGGTACCCTCTTGTACTACTTCAGCCGTGCCTAATTCAATACTATAATCTTCTTCTGGCACTTCGCCTGTTGATGCACGATATAAACGCTTAGGCTCAAAAAATATGACAGGGTTATCATCTTTAATAGAGGCACGTAATAAACCCTTAGCTTGATAAGGGTTACGCGGTACAACCACTTTTAAGCCCGGTGTATGTGCAAAATAAGCTTCGGGTGATTGCGAGTGATATAAGCCACCAGCAATACCACCGCCATAAGGCGTACGAATAGTTAAGTTACCTACATTAAATTCATTACCACTGCGATAACGAAATTTAGCGGCTTCATTTACTATTTGATCAAACGCTGGGAAAATATAATCAGCAAATTGAATTTCTGCTAATGCAGGCGCACCAAATGCCGCTAAACCATTAGCAAAGCCTAAAATACCTTGTTCGGTTAAAGGCGTATTAAAAACGCGATGCTTACCGTACTTTTCTTGCAAGCCTGATGTTGCTCTAAATACACCACCGAAGTAACCAACATCTTCGCCAAAAATACAGGCTTGAGGGTGTTCGTTCATCGTAATATCGAGGGCAGAGTTAATTGCGTGGAGCATGTTCATTTTAGCCATTACTTAATTCTCCCTGCAGTTACTGGGTAAGCATCTGGATGCTGTTTTATATGTTCTTTTAATTGCTCGTACTGACGTTGCAATAATGGAATTGGTGTATCGTAAACGTCAGATACCAATTCTTCTAAAGCGGGCTTTGCAACAACTTCAGCACGCTTAAGCGCTGCTAAAATTTCTTCACGAATCGACTCTTTTGCTTTTATGTCGTCCTCTTCGTTTAACCAATCTTGCTTGACCAACCATTTTCTAAATTTATCAATAGGACAGATTTGATTATTTGCCTCTTCATCTTTAGAGCGATAACCACTGGGATCGTCTGATGTAGAATGCGCGCCTAATCGATAAGCAATCGATTCAATAAGTACAGGCTCACCTTGTGTTGAGGCTATTTCGCGTGCTTTTTTGGTCGCTGCATACACAGCAAGTGCATCTGTGCCATCAACACGAATTGTTTTAATACCATAACCTACACCACGCGACGCAATACCATCGCCTTTAAACTGTTCATCAGCAGGGGTAGATATGGCATAGCCGTTATTACGTGCAAAAAATATAACCGGCGCTTTGTGAACAGCCGCCATATTTAAGCCCGCATGAAAGTCACCTTCTGATGCAGCACCTTCACCAAAGTAACAAATAGTCACGTTATCAATTGTGCTTGCAAGCTCACCTGTTTTAGCGTCGATATGCTTTATTTTTTGACCATATGCATAACCTGTGGCCTGTGGTATTTGCGTACCCAGTGGCGATGAAATCGTCATGTAGTTTAGCGCTTTAGAGCCATAATGGATTGGCATTTGGCGACCTTTACCTAAATCCAATTCATTTGAGAACATTTGGTTCATAAATTGATCAAGCGTAAAACCACGATAATGTAGTGCAGCTTGTTCACGATATTGAGCCATGATCATATCATCTTGATCAAGTGCAGCAGCAGAGGCTGTAACTGCGGCTTCTTCGCCTAGGCATTGCATATAAAAACTAACACGACCTTGGCGCTGCGCGCCTTGCATACGTTCATCTAACAAACGTATAAAACGCATTGTTTCATATAACTTAATAGCGGTATGTTTTGAAATATCAGGTGCGGTTGCACTAGGATGAATGTCGCCGTCCTCAGTTAAAATACTAAGGGTTGGAATATTAAGTGCTTGGCCATCAATAAATTCAAGCTCGTGGTTAATATTCAGCGATACGTTATTTGGATTACTCATAACCTACCTTCTTTTGTTGTCGGTAAAACAGTGCCCCTTTAAATTATTATTGTGGGTGATTGTTGCTGGTTAAACTTTGCAACATCTGCACTATCTTTAATTAAAGCTGCCAACACTTTACGTTAACGTAAAGTGTTATTCAACAGATCTGGGACGAAACAAAAGCAAATACAGGTTAAATAAGTGGCAAGTTAACGATACGGTTACTTTAATTAATAGTAATCATATAGTTAACTTGAAGACATCAGTGGTCTGATGAGTTTAATTAGACGAAATTGCTATCAATATCCATTGGAATAACTGTAAGGAGTGCTCTTTGCCCTAATGCTACGCTCGCATTTGGGAAAATAATAGCCTCTCCTTCAACGTCAGCGTAAATCGCTTTATCACCGTCGGTTGCAAGTAGTTCACCTTTCGCAAAGCCAGTAAAGTTCTCAGCATTATCAGAAAAAGGAAAACTAAAATCGTCCTGTGTTCTATTAATTGTGCGATGGACAGCAAATAACTCAAAATCGTTTGCATTAAATTCAGGATATTCAACTTCATTTTGACTAATTAATGCAGTTAAGGTTTGCTTTGTTTTTTCAAAGCGAGCCATATCGTTTTGACCAAATGGTTTAACTTGACCTAGCTCTACGGTAAATGAATCAGCTCCATGTACAAATGATGAATAATAGCTAAATGTTGTTGCAGGAGATTTCATCATAAGTACGGTATTTACACCACAACTCAATAAAAATTGTAACTGAGACTTTTTCCAAGGCTTACCATGTAAAAATGGATACACAGCAAATTTTTCGTTTTTAGAGCCTCTAATTGCAGTGTGTAAGTCGTAGTGACACCGGCTACTGCCTTGCTCGCCACGCGTATAAAAATCGCTTACGTATTGCTCAAGCTTTGCAGCACGGGTACGCTCATTATTCATTGGTACACCTTCAACTGTATGGTGACCATTAAATAATCTATTTAAGTTTTCTTCTACAAAACGCAGGCCAATATTAATTGATTGTGGATTACCATAAATAAACAAAGCGCGCTGCTTAAGTATCAACTCGCCTTTTATAATTTGTTTAATAAGTGCATCACAAATTTCAATTGGCGCAGTTTCGTTACCGTGTACGGCGCTTGAATAAACTACATCTTTTGACGTTGTAACAGCAGGTTGAAACTCGATTACACCGGTATCGTGTATATTTACACGAGTTCCATTATCTAAAACAAACTCACCTGCATCTAAATGCCATTCGTTATTGCAACTAAGCGTTAAAAAATCGCCAGTGTGTTTTAATTCATTTAAGTAAGATGGATTGGCTGACATATAATAAGCCCTTAAAAAATAATGTGAGAGTAGACTCTTATGAATATATTTTTATATACACAAGGTATAGAAACGAAAACGGCTGAATAAATCAGCCGTTTTAAAATTATTAGATTAAGTTAGCTTATAACTGAATCTACAAGCTTTTTAGCTTCTTTTTCAAGTAATGCTAAATGCTCTTCACCTTTAAATGATTCAAGGTATATTTTATAAATATCTTCGGTACCTGATGGACGCGCTGCAAACCAGCCGTTCTCAGTTACCACTTTTAAACCACCAATGGCGGCATCATTACCTGGTGCATGAGTCAATTTTTGCAAAATAGGCTCGCCAGCAAGTGTATCTGCTTTAACATCAGAAGCACTCAATGCTTTTAAACGTGCTTTTTGACCGCTTGTGGCTGGTGCATCTAGGCGTTTATAAATTGGAGAACCAAACTCTTGTTCTAATTCTTTATAAAGCACTGATGGCGTTTTACCTGTCACAGCCAAAATCTCTGCGGCTAATAGACCCATAATGAAGCCATCTTTATCTGTACACCATACAGAGCCATCAAAACGTAGGAATGCAGCACCTGCGCTTTCTTCGCCACCAAAGGCAAGCTTGCCTTTGCTTAAGCCTTCAACAAACCATTTAAAGCCTACTGGTACTTCTTTAACCTTACGGTTGTTCCGAGCAGCGACTTTGTCGATCATAGAGCTAGAAACCAATGTTTTGCCAATTTCTACGGTTTCATTCCAATCACGGTGTTTAAGTAAGTAATCGATTGCCACTGCTAAAAAGTGGTTTGGATTCATTAAGCCATCTGGCGTTACAATACCGTGACGATCGTAGTCAGGGTCATTACCAATAGACACATCAAAATCATCTTTTAGTGCAATAAGATTTGCCATTGAATAAGGTGATGAACAATCCATACGAATTTTGCCGTCTTTATCAAGTGGCATAAAAGCAAAACGTGGATCAACAACATCATTAACTACGGTTAAATCTAAATTATATTTTTTTGCAATGACTGGCCAAAAATTAATACCTGAACCACCTAGTGGATCGATACCAATTTTAATACCTGCATCGCTGATTGCTTTTAAATTAACGATATTTGCTAAGTCATCAATATAAGGAGTCATTAAATCTTCGTAGCGGATAAAGCCCGAACGCGATGCTTTAGCGAATGGGAATAACTCAACTTCAACTAAATCTTCTAATAAAAGTTGATTAGCTCTGTCTTCAATCCACTTAGTTACGTCGGTATCAGCTGGTCCGCCATTAGGTGGATTGTATTTAAAGCCACCATCTTCAGGAGGGTTATGCGAAGGCGTAACAACAATCCCGTCAGCTAATTCATTTGGGTGTAGTTTATTGTGGCTCACTATAGCGTGGCTGATAACTGGCGTTGGTGTAAAATCACCGTCTTCTTGCGTTATCACTTGTACTTCGTTAGCAACTAATACTTCAATAGCCGAGTTAAATGCGGCTTCACTCAATGCGTGTGTGTCTTTGCCTAAAAATAACGGACCAAATATGTCATTTTGTTTTCTGTAATCACAAATAGCTTGAGTAATGGCTAAAATATGAGACTCGTTAAATTTAACATCGTAAGAACAACCTCGATGTCCTGAAGTGCCAAAGGCAACACAATGATCTGGATTTTGTTCAAGATCAGGTTCGTTTAAGTAGTACGCAGATACTAATTTAGGTACGTTAACCAATGCCGATTGTGGAGCAGTTTTGCCTGCGCCTGAATGAATAGCCATTATATTTCCTTACAGGTAATCGCGAATTTTTTCAGCTTGCTCAGCACTATATCCAAGGCAAAGAGCAACTTCATGAAGCATCATTTTTTTACGTGTAGTATTAGAATTCGTCATAACCCAATATTCACTATCGGTTATGTTCTTAGGGTTCATACTACTCCCGCTGTTTACTAAAGCTTCTTTACTAGTAGCAAAGTAAACACGGTCACGGCCTTTTATATCTAATACAGCCGAAAAATCAGTTTTATGTGTGCGGTAAAATGCACTTAAAATAAACAAAAAGCGTCCAACAACGCCCTTTTGCATTGCCAGCTCTTCTTTATTTAATACATTAAAAACATTATCGCTTTTTTGCTTCACTGGTGCGTGAGCTAAAGGCGTTTGTTTTTTTGAAGTCTCAGCAGCAGATGGCTCTGAGCTTTTTAATGTGGCGGTAGACGTAGTCGCAGTTTGATTGTTTTGAGTTAGTTCTACGTTTGCGGTTTGAATTTTTTCGCCGCTCAGATTTAATAAACGACGTAAAATAGTGGATGCACTTTCACCAATACTTTGAGTATTGCTTGCAATATATTGATATAACTCGTCGTCTATGTCGATTTGTTTCATGTTCTTCCTGTCATTACGGGTCACATTTTTTTCTCCCGTGTGATTATACCCAAACCAATCAGAAATGCGAGTTACAACAAGCACTCCCGTAAACATATTAATATTTACCTAATTGTTGTTGATTTAAAGCCCAAAAGCCCAATTTAATAAATAGTCGCTGTATTTTTTGCTTTTTAGAGCAATGCTCGGCAAACTATGGCGAAATTTTCAGGAGGCGGGTATGCAGTTAAATTACAGGCAACAAGGGCAAGGTCCTAATGTTATTTTGATACATGGGCTTTTTGGATCATTAGAAAACCTAAATGTAATCGCAAAACCATTAAGTGAACACTTTAATGTTATTAACGTTGATTTACGCAACCACGGACTTTCACCGCATAGCAGCGAAATGAACTACCCGGCAATGGCTCAAGATATTGTTGAGTTATTGGCAGATTTGAACATAGATAAAGCACATTTAGTTGGGCATTCTATGGGTGGTAAAGTGGCAATGGAATTAGCACTTACACATCCTGAACTTGTAAATAAGCTTGTTGTACTTGATATAGCACCTGTTAGTTACCCCGCTCGCCACACAAAAATATTACAAGCATTAAAAGCGGTTTCAGCGCAGTCAATAGATGATAGAAAGCAAGCTGATGTAATTATGCAACCTTATATAGAAGAACTGGGAGTGCGACAGTTTCTACTTAAAAGTCTCGCTAAAAATGAGGAAGGTCATTTTGCATGGCGGTTTAACTTAAATGTGCTTGACGAAAAATATTCTACTATCACATCCAATGTTAATGAAAATAATTCTTGTTTATGCGATACTCTTTTCATTAAAGGTAATGATTCTGACTATATTTTGCCCGAGCATCGTACTGCAATTAAAGCTCGCTTTAAAAATACCAAGGCTAAAATAATTCATGGCGCAGGCCATTGGCTTCATGCTCAAAAGCCACTTGCTGTAAATAAAGCGATAAACGACTTTTTAACTGCGGTTTAAAGCAATTTTAATCGCGTGTTTTTGATTTTGCGCACTAAATATATGAATAATTATATGCTATAGTACGCGCCGTTTAATTTAAAGGTTATACGTTGATGGTCAGTCAATTAATTAACGAATTTGATACCCTAGGGTTGTATTTTGGCTTAGCCGGTATTTTCATATTCATCGGCATGGCAATTAAAGACGTACTAAAAAGTGGCAATGTGCCTAAGTTCGGACAATACATTGTCTGGGGCGTGCTCTTTTTAGGTTGTTCGGGCTTTATTGCTAAAGGGCTGATTCAAGTATTTTGGCAAGGCGCAGGTGTAGGTTAAGCATGGCGAAGTCAGAAACAGATAGAACTACACTCGATTTATTTGAATACGAAAAACGCCCAGGCAGACCTAAAACCAATCCCCTTTCACGGGATATGCAGTTAAAGGTAAATAAACGTAATCAAATAAAAAGAGATAAAGCACGTGGTTTAAAGCGTGTTGAATTTAAAGTTTCATCGCAGTTATATCAAGCATTGAGTGATATGGCAGATGCACAAAATATTAGCCGCAGTGCGCTGATTGAAACAATTTTACAAGAAAGATTGGCTATTGATACATAAAAGGTTTTAAATCCATGGCAAGTGTAGGCATTTTTTTCGGAAGTGACACAGGTAACACAGAACACGTAGCAAAAATGATCCAAAAAGAATTGGGTAAAAAGCTAGTGGCTGTTCATGATATTGCAAAAAGCTCTAAAGAAGAGATTGCTGAATTTGATTTGATCTTATTCGGTATCCCTACTTGGTACTACGGCGAAGCACAATGTGACTGGGATGATTTTTTTCCAGAGCTCGAAGAAGTAGACTTTGAAGGTAAACTTGTCGCTATTTTTGGTTGTGGAGACCAAGAAGATTACGCTGAGTACTTTTTAGATGCTATGGGCATGATCAACGATATCGTTACTGAGCGTGGCGCTATTGTGGTTGGTCATTGGCCGAGCGAAAGCTATGATTTTGAAGCATCTAAAGGCATGGCTGATGATAAGCACTTTGTAGGTTTAGGTATCGACGAAGACCGCCAACCAGAGCTTACAGAACAACGTGTTAAAGCATGGTCTGCCCAAGTATATGAAGAAATGTGTTTGAGTGAGCTAGCTGACTAATTTACAACATATATCGCTAACTGTTTAAATAATTATCAAACAGTTAGCGTTTTAAGCTTTAGTGGCAATATAAATCAATTGTTCTTTGCACTTAACGCTTAGGCACGTTATCCTGTTTGTTGCTAATGTGTCGTGTACATCTTTGCAAGATGTCTAGTATAACCAAATAAAATTGAGACAGATTTAATGACTGATCATAACTTGGAACTTAAAAAAGCCGGTTTAAAAGTAACTTTACCGCGTATTAAAATATTAGAGATTTTACAATCTCCAGATAACCAACACATCAGCGCTGAAGATGTTTACAAAATTCTTTTGGATTTAGGCGAAGAAATTGGTCTTGCAACTGTATACCGCGTACTTAACCAATTTGATGATGCGGGTATTGTAAGCCGTCATCACTTTGAAGGTGGCAAATCAGTATTTGAACTTTCTGGAAGCACACACCACGATCATTTAGTGTGTTTGAAATGTGGCAAAGTGGTAGAGTTTGAAGATGAGATGATTGAACGTCGTCAACTTGAAATTTCTGAAGAAAATGGTATTACACTTACAAACCACTCTTTATATTTATACGGTGAGTGTAATGATAAAGCAGCGTGTAAAGAATTTAGCGACGCTAACAGCTAATACCGCTTTTAAAAAGCAATAAAAAACCTGCTGAGTGCAGGTTTTTTTGTGTCTAAAATACGCTTGTAATAAACATACCCAGTAAAAACTGGGGATATTAAACCTGATGTAATGGTCTCCTCCCTATACGGCATCTATGTGCCATGATTAAAGTGGTTACAATAATCAAAGGGAGAAGACCAAAATGAAGATTACAACAATTGGTTTAGATATAGCAAAAAGATTTTTCCATGTGGTGTGCTGCAATGAACAAGGGCGCTTAGTTAAAAAGAAAATGTTAAAGCGTGCGCAAGTGTTATCTTTTTTCCAACAACACACTACGTGTTTAGTTGCTTTAGAGGCCTGTGCAACTTCTCATTTTTGGGCTCGAGAAATCAGAAAATGTGGTCATCAGATAAAGCTTATTCCACCTCAGCATGTAAAAGCCTTCTTAGTTGGCAATAAAAATGATTATAACGATGCTTTAGCAATTAGCGTTGCTTCAAAACAACATCATATTAAGAGTGTCTGTATAAAATCAGTTGAGCAACAAGATAACCAAGCACAGCACAAAGCGAGAGAATTAGCGGTCAGACAAAGAACGGCACTATGCAATCAAATCCGAGGCTTAACTGCTGAATACGGAATTATTTTAAATCAGGGTATAAACACAATACGCAAAAGTATCCCCCTAATTTTAGAAGATGAAAATACCGGATTATCAGGCGCATTTAAAGCGGTACTAAAGCAGTTAGAAACACAATTGAGTAACTTAGACAGCTGCATTGAAACTTACAGTACATTAATAGTTGAAACAGCAAAAAATAATGATATTTGCCAACGGATCCAAACAATACCTGGATTTGGTCCTATGGTATCAAGCGCCTATTTCAATGAAGTTGGAAATGGCAGTAACTATAAAAGAGGCCGCGATGTTTCAGCGTCTTTAGGTATCGTTCCGCGTCAACACAGTAGTGGCGGGAAAGATACTTTACTTGGGATAAGTAAGCGAGGAAATAGCTACTTAAGGTGCCTGTTGATCCAAGGAGCAAAAGCGGTTGTCTCAAGAGCAAAAACGAAGAATGATAAATTAAGTCAATGGATAAACCGACTGGTTCAAACTCGAGGGCATAATCGAGCATGTGTAGCTTATGCCAACAAGATGGCGAGAATGGCTTGGGCTATTAGCGCTTCAGGTGAGAGTTACTCACCCGTATAAATACTCTTCAAAGAATTGCGTAAGTGGCTAAAACGATGACATAACAGGTCAAACCTGCATATTGAAAACCTATAGAGTTCAGTGGTAGTAAATACCGATAACCTGATCAGGACAATATGCGCGGATTACATCAAGGTCAGAAGTAATAATCTTCACTAAAAGACCGTATATATGACAGCAAACCTGTCCCTGCTATCGTTGAATGACACCTTGCAATACTGGAGGAGACCATATATGAACT
>NZ_AUTL01000214.1:0-25625 GCF_000498015.1 Pseudoalteromonas sp. TAE79 | reverse complement strand
AAGGATGGCTTAAGTTACAAGCCATCCTGGAAGGCTACGATTTAGCAAAATCTCTTGAGTCAGACTTGTGATCAAGAGACAGCTAAATTTAGCGGGCTTTTTAATATTACTTTTGTATTAACTAAGTACGGGACTTAATTAAAACTGAAAACGCATGTTAGCAAAGTACGCATCGTTATCAGAATCATCAGCGTTGTTTTCGTAACCCACCTTTACACCAATATTTTTATTGATGAAGTGTTGAGCACCAAAGCTATAAGTATCTTGCTTATTGTAGTTAGCAAATACAGATGTTGCTTTTGAGAAGTAGTAGTTAGTTTCTGCTACCCATTGGTTTTCTGCATCATCAATACTTTCGTATTTACCTTCAAATGTTAGGTAGTTACCTTGCTGTAAATCAATAAAGTATTTAGCCGCAACTGCGCGGTAATCAAAGTCGTCGTCTGATGTAAGTGTAACACCTACGTAATCTGTGCTGTTAAGCATGTAGTTGTAAGCTAAATCAAATAATGCGTAATCATCGCCGTCTTTGTTTTCAACTAGTGTTACTTTTGCAAGTAAATCAGGGTCGAAAAAGTAACCACCCGTCAGTTTATAAAGCTCACGGTTAGAGCCTGAATCTAGGTCTGTATTCTCGTAAGATGCACCAACAACAAACTCATTAATAAAGTATTCGCCGCCAACTTTTGTAACATCATCAGAGTCGTCATCAGCGTAGCCACCATATACGTTAGTTTGTTTATTGATGTATTCAAACTGATCGTACGGGCCTAAAGTTTTTTT
The DNA here is from genome assembly GCF_000498015.1 of Pseudoalteromonas sp. TAE79. NCBI lineage: Bacteria > Pseudomonadati > Pseudomonadota > Gammaproteobacteria > Alteromonadales > Pseudoalteromonadaceae > Pseudoalteromonas > Pseudoalteromonas sp. TAE79. The sequence continues at coordinate 24,842 of NZ_AUTL01000214.1, read as the reverse complement.
AGGAGATAAATAGTAAATAGAATCTACAGCAACAGTATCGTTGTTATCGCTATTTTTGTAGCTTAGGTTACTAATTGAATTATAGCTGTCTGCAGCAGCCGCAGTGCTAGATAATAAAATGCTCGAAATAATAACTGCTAATTTTTTCATTGTAAGACTTCCCTATGTACATTGCTTTTTATGCTCTAGCTGTATTGCTAAAGTCGAGGCACATGCTAACGTTAGGAAACTGAATGAAAACTTAACTAACCAGTTGTATTTATTAAGTTAATTGTAAGGAAGTGTTGTAAACTGTAAAATTAAAGTAGTTGCAACATTTGGTCAACAACTACTTAAAACATGTACCGTATTAAAGCGCGTGTTGGCTAATAATACGGTAAACATCGTTAATATTATCGCCAGACTTAAACTCTTTACTAATTGGTGTTGGATCTGAGCCAACCCATATTTTTAGCTCGGCATCTAAGTCAAAATGGCCTGCGCTCTCTTTACTAAACTTGGTTATTTTAGAGTAAGCAACACTCACCATTTCCATTTTAGAACCGGTCATACCTTGCTTATCAATTAAGATTAAGCGCTTATTAGTAAAAATAAACATATCACGTACTACTTTATATGCCTTTTCTACTTGTTCACCGTCAATTAATGTATTGGCGAGGATTTTCTCTAAATCAGAATCGTCAACTTCGCTTGCATTACCCATAAGTCCGCTAAGTAAACCCATTATACTTTCTCCTGTTTAAATATTTGATTCTCTAATGTGTGACCATTAACTAACTGCCTGTACTTCCAATTGTGCTGATGACAAAAACTCAGCAGTGCAATATCAAGCGGCTCACCTGTTGGCTGATACTCAACTACATATTCTTTATGTTGGCTCATATACACCCGGCTCACCCCTGCAATTGCTTGAAGCTGTTGCTCAACATTTTGATAAGCCTCGCTTAGCATTAATGTATAAAAGTGTTTATCGGTATTATTAGTTTTTGTTTGGTGCTCGCTTAGTACGCCTTTATCTAAATGAAGTACCTGTGAGCATAGTCGCTCAAGCTCAGTTAAATCGTGAGAGCTTAAAATAAATGTAGCCTGTTCACTTAATTCTGATACCAGCTCACGTACTTCTCTGGCATGAATCGGATCAAGCCCTGCGGTTGCTTCATCAAGCATTACAATTTGTGGTGCGCCAATAAGTGCTTGCGCTATCGTAACGCGCTTGCGCATACCGTGCGATAAATCCCCCGCACGCTGCTTTGCAATTTCTTTTAAGCCAACTAAATCAAGTACACGTAGCGCCTCAGTTTGACTTTGCTTAGCACCCATACCTTGCAGCTTTGCATAAAAGGCGAGTTGCTTATCTATATTAAAACGAGGGTCAAGTTGCGCGTCTTGCGGTAATGCACTTACTTTATTAAATAAAGCAGCACTACCAGGTTTATGCCCTAATATTTCAAGGCTGCCTTTACTTGGCGCAATATAGCCGCACAACAAACTAAATAAGGTAGTTTTACCCGCACCATTTGGCCCAACAAGTGCCACTGGCGCGCCTTTGTTAATTTCAAAGTCCACATTATTAAGCGCAAGTTTTGCACCATACGATTTACTCAAACCGCTAGCTGTAATTAATGGTCTCATAGTGAGCTCCTTGCAAAAATACGTTGAGCAACGCTTAGTAATACCGCAGTTTGCACAAGGGGAATAGCCACAGCGCTCAATAATGGTAAATTTTGCCCCGCTAATAGCTCTATTTGCACACCCGGAAATAAATAATCAAGCAAGCCTAATGCGGGTATTTGCCATTGCAATATACCAACTACAATACCGCCTGCTGCAAAATATAAAATTGCCAATACAATAGATAAACGCGATGAGCGAGCAAAGGTATTTATTAACGTCATAAGTGCTACAAATGGGCACAAAGTAATCACTAATATTAAAAATATAGAAAGCGCACGGGCAAAACCACCAGCCAGTAAACTTGGATCTCTAAAACCCAATACCGCGAGTGTAGCCACAAGCGTTATACCCACCAAACATGCTAATACTCCTAGCTGCCCTAAAAAACGGCCAAACAGTATTTCAAAGCGAGTGGAGCGCAGTGATAAAAACCTTAGTGTGCCGCGCTCTCTATCGCCTACCGTTTGGTCGCTACAAATAAATAAACCAAAAACGGGAAAGCTATAAAGGGCTATTAACCAGTACATAGCAAATTCGGCCTCAGGCCAATCCAATAATTTACTTAAACCAATAGATCCTGATATATCACGGGCTATTTGCTCAAAATCGGGCGCACTTACAATGCCTACTGCCTGCCCTATTGGGTAGCGCAGTATTATTAGCCACACCAATGCAAAGGCAGCTAATGCAATAAGTCCACGTTTAGTTAAAAACATACGTACAAGCTCAAATCCCGCTATTTGCGTTAATCGCCCTACGTTTATCGGTAATGGTGTTGCCATTGACTATCCTTAATGACTTTTTATTTTCTGTGTATTTATCCACACTAAGTGTAAACACCTTGAATTACCAGCAAAAAAAAGCTCACCTGTGGTGAGCTTTGTAACAATACATTTAAATGTAACAACATAAATTGCGATATAAATTATAAATGCTGCTTATAAACCTCAAGTGCTTGGCTTAAATCGCTAATTAAATCTTCTACATCTTCAAGGCCAATGTGCAAGCGAATAACCGGCCCTAAATCCCAACCTGTATTTGAGCGCAGCCCTTTCATGGTTAAATTAGCCGTTACTAAACTTTCAAAACCGCCCCATGAAAAGCCCATTTTGATATGCTCAAGGCTATCTAAAAAGGCATCAATCGCTTTTTGATTGCCGGTTTTCATCACAAATGAAAACAACCCATTACTGCCATCAAAGTCACGTTTAAAGAACTCATGCCCTGGGCAGCTTTCAAATGCAGGGTGTCGAATATGATCAACAAGCTCATGTTGCTCGAGCCATTTAGCTACTTCTATTGCTGCTTTTTCATGTTGATTTAAACGCACACCCATTGTACGCAGGCCTCTAAGTGCTAAATACGCATCATCGGCACTGGTACATTGCCCTAGTAAGTATGAGTTTTCGCGCAAGGTTGGCCAATACTTTTTATTAGCAACAGCCACCCCCATCATCACGTCTGAATGGCCAACAATATACTTTGTTGCAGCTTGAATACTAATATCAACACCGTGCTCTAACGGGCGATAATGCAGACCGTTACCGTAGGTATTATCAAGCATGGTCATTACGTTGTGCTCATTGGCTACTTTTACCATAGCGGGCACATCTTGCACTTCCATCGTAATAGAGCCTGGAGATTCTAAAAACAACACTTTAGTATTTGGCTGAATGTAATCTTTAATACCTGCGCCAATGGTTGGCGGGTAATAGGTTGTTGTAATACCCAGCCCCACTAAAATTTTATCGCAAAAATCGCGAGTTGGTTCGTATACGTTATCAACCATTAAAATATGATCACCGGTTTTTAAAAACGATAAAAATACTTGGCTGATCGCCGCAGCGCCACAAGGGTACAATGCACACCCTTCGCCGCCTTCAAGTTCTGTAATCGCTTCTTGTAGCGCAAAGTGTGTTGTTGTTCCTCGGCGCCCATAAAATAACGTTTTATCGCCACGGGTTTTAGCTGCTTCTTTTAAATCGGCTACAGTATCAAATACAATGGTAGATGCACGCTGTACAACGGGATTGACTACGCCATGTGTATAGGCTTTTTTTCGCCCTGATGATACCAGCTGAGTGTTTTTATTACTTTTACTCGACATTGTTAATCCTTAAGGGTTTGTGCGCCAATGCTCAATTAAATAACGAGAGATAGAATCGGTTCTAGGCAGCTTTAAATGCTCGCCGTCTTCGTGCCAATTACCAAATTGCTCTAAGTCTTCACGGCTAAACCATTTTGCATCGTCTAGCTCTTCTTTATCTACGTTAATTTGTTCAGATGTCGCCTGTGCAAAAAAACCAAGCATAATGGACGATGGGAACGGCCAAGGCTGAGATGCAACATAACGTACGTTATCAACCTCTATGCCTGCCTCTTCTTTAACTTCACGCGCAACAGCTTGTTCCAGTGTCTCCCCTGGGTCTACAAATCCAGCAAGCGACGAATACATACCAGTGGGCCACGCAGCTTGGCGACCTAATAAACAGCGTTCTACTCCGTCAGCAAAGACTTTAGTAACAACCATAATTACCGCAGGATCGGTACGAGGGAATGTAGGATGCTTACAGTTTTCGTTTTCACATACACGAGAATGCCCTGCTTCCACTGAACGGTTTTTACTACCGCAGCGCCCACAAAAACGGTGCGTGGCATGCCAATAACATAAACCTCTCGCAAGGGCGGCTATTGAGGCATATTTAATGGTTACTTGAGGCCCATATTGGCGAATATCAAAAAATTGAGCGCCCTCTATTAAAGGCGTAAGTACACTTTCATCCAGATCAGATACATCCAATGCAAACACACCATGTTTAGCATTATTTAAACCAACAAAAATAGCACTCGTTAAATCTAAATGCGCCACTTGTTGATACGTTAAATAGCTTACTTTAGGGGTATCTTTAATAAATAGGGTTTGATTGTTTTTAACTAAAACCCATTTACTTTGCGCCGACATTTGCGCTTTAAGCCACGATGGGTCTTTACGAAAATTTGAGCCTCTATCTAGTGGCATGTTGCTGTAATGAAGCATGTAAGTCCTTGGTAACTCGTTATGCTTTAAAATTACCATAATCATTTAGCAAACCCAATTGATTACAGTAATAAAAAAAGCCTATATAAGGCTTAATTCATCTATTACGGCTTTGTATTAAAATCTCTCATGTTGCAGGCACTTAGCTTGCACTTTTTTAACTATTTTTTACTGTTAAAGTAGCAAAGTATTATCAATTAAATGAAATTGCTCTGCGCTTTGTTTTAATACCTCAGCAGTTAACCTGTCAGCACCGTATACATCGCACGGTACATTATATTGATTTTTTAAATGCCCAAGTAACAAAGCAAAGTCACCATCGCCAGAGAGCAAAATAACTTTATCAAGATTTTTACCCTGCTCTAACATGTCTATTGTTATGCCTACATCCCAATCGCCTTTAGCACTTCCATCACGGCGTTGAATAAATGGCTTTAGCTTTACCTCAAAACCAATCGCACGCAAAATATTTTGAAACTGATTTTGCTTTTCATCTCCTCGATAAATTGCATACGCAAAAGCACACTCAATATTGTATTGCGCCTCCATCATTCGCCAAAACGCATTGTAGTCAAAATTTTTCCCGTAACTCTCACGGCACGTGTAATAAATATTTTGCACATCAACAAAAATACCGACCCGTGGTTTCGTGCTTTGCTGCTCGTTTTGTAAAGTCATTTAGTGTCCTAGTGAGGATTAATAGCAATAAAAGTAACGTTATAAAATAAGTGTACCTTGCAATTTATATTTAAGTAACCTAAATTAGTTACATACCCTTATGTAACTAATATTGGTTACATATTAAAAAGTAACCATTTTGAGATTTTTATGATTGGTGTGATCAGCGGCGATATTATTAAATCGCAAACAATCCCTAAGCAGCAATACGATGCCATGCTTTATCAACTAGAGCAAAGTTTGCGAAACATTTCGGGTGAGCAAACCCTTTGGAATATATACCGAGGCGATGCCTTTCAGTTACAAGTTAACAATCCTGAGCTCCTTTTTAAAAATGCCTTACTTGTATATTTACACCTTAAATCGTCAGGTTATGAACTACGACAAAGCTTGGCACTTGGGCAAATAGATAACCCACGCAGCGATATAAAAACAGCAACCGGTTCTGCTTTTACTCTTTCGGGGCAAGGCCTTGATAAAATAGGCAATCAACGCTTTGTTTTTAATATTAACGAGCAGCAGCTCGATGAAAGCTTAAATCTTAATTTAGCCTTTGCCGACGTATTGCTCACTAAAATCACACAAAAACAAGCAAATGCCCTGTATGTCTATTTAACATCACCAGACAACAGCCACGCGGCACTGGCTAAAGAGCTTAAAACAAGTCGCGAAAACGTAACCAAACTACTAAATTTAGCGCACTACCAACTTATAGAACGCTTTATTAAGCACACACAACACGTTATAAAAAATATAATTAAAGGAGGTGAATAATGGAATTTTCACTTTTACTGGTCGCGCTTATTATTGGCCACTTACTCGCTGATTTTTACTGGCAACCTATGAGTTGGGTAAACGACAGAAATACCCGTCACTTTAAAGCCAGTAAGCTTTATTTTCATGTACTAGTGCATGGTGTAACAAGTGCACTCATTATTACCCTGTGGGAATACACATTCGGGTGGCAGCAACTAAGCAGTGTTTTAATTGCCACGGCGAGCATTATGCTGAGCCATTACTTTATTGATATAGCTAAATCGTATTCTGATAAAGGCGTGGTGCCTTTTTTACTAGATCAAATAGCGCACATACTCGTTATTATTGCGCTCAGTATTTGGTTAACTGATAACAGTAGCTTTATGGCTGCAATTAAAAATATGCTCACTGATCCCAAAATACTGTGGGTGGTATGCGGTTATTTAATTATTTTAAGTCCCAGCGCCGTATTTATAAGAATGATGTTAGAGCGTTTAACAAGTAACTTTTCAAGTACTGGTAGCTTACCACTTGCAGGGCAAAGCATTGGTATGCTTGAGCGCGTACTTATGCTGAGCTTTATATTGCTTGATCAATTTGCAGGGCTTGGCTTTTTACTTGCGGCAAAGTCAGTATTTAGGTTTGGCGATTTAAGTGCAAGTAAAGATAAAAAACTTACCGAGTACGTTATGCTCGGCACATTACTTAGCGTAAGTGTTACTTTATTTGTCGGCTTGGGTATTAACTATTTAATCAGGCAGGCAATACAGTAAGTACAAATTACAGACAATAAAAAACGCGCTTCTTCTATTTAATTAAAGAAGGGAGCGCGTTTTTTGTATCTGCCTTTAACTAAATTCTAAATTAATTAAACGCTAGTGCAATCACTAATAATGATTAATCGCTATTGGTGCGACGACGGCGTTGGCCATTACCGCCAACAGATTCACGCTTTGCCCATGGGTTTTGCGCGCTGTCATCTGTTTTAGCTGCTGGCTTTTTAGAACCACCACGGCGTGGGCCGGTACCATTACCACCATTGTTCGGCTTTTTGCTGTTAGGCTTGCTGCTATCAGATTTAGGCTTATTAAAAGGCTGCTTTTTCTTAGGCTTTTTAGCCGGCAGTGGGCGAGCATCTAATGCGCGCTCTGCTACTGGGTTAATAGGCTCAAAACCGTCTTCTTCAGCACGTGGAATAAGCTCACCAATAAAGCGTTCAATACCGTATAAATCAACAGCATCATCAACCGTTACAAACGAAATCGCATGACCCGACGCACCAGCACGGCCTGTACGGCCAATACGGTGAACGTAATCTTCATATACATTTGGCAAATCGTAGTTAACAACATGCGGTAATTCAACAATGTCTAAGCCACGTGCAACAATGTCTGTTGCTACTAATACGCGTACTTCACCACTTTTAAAACCATCAAGTGCTTTAACACGTGCGCCTTGTGATTTATTACCATGGATGGCCGCGCCTACAATGTCATCGCGTTCAAGTTGTTTAACTAAGCGGTTAGCACCGTGCTTTGTACGGCTAAACACTAATACTTGTTGCCAATCGTTAGTGCGAATTAAGTGGCTTAGCAATGCTGTTTTACGTGTTTTATCTACCGCGTAAACGCACTGAGTAACACTTTTTGCAGTGGTATTTTTTGCTGCAACTGAAATTTCAACTGGGTCATTAATTAACCCTTTTGCTAATGCACGAATTTCATCTGAAAATGTAGCCGAAAACATCAAGTTTTGACGTTTAGCAGGCATTTTAGCAATTAAGCGTTTAATATCGTGAATAAAGCCCATGTCTAACATGCGGTCAGCTTCATCGAGTACAAGCACTTCAACGCTATCAAATTTAACTGCATTTTGATTATGTAAGTCGATTAAACGACCCGGCGTTGCTACTAAAATATCAACACCTTTACGAAGACGCTGCATTTGTGGGTTAATTTTAACGCCACCGTAAACTACAAATGAACTCACATCAGAATGCTTAGCGTACTCTTCAACGTTTTCGCTTACTTGCAAAGCAAGTTCACGTGTAGGCGTTAAAATAAGTGCACGTACGTGGTTACTTTTAGCTTTAGGGCCCGACGACAAGCGCTCAATAAGTGGTAATGTAAAACCCGCTGTTTTACCTGTACCTGTTTGCGCTGCTGCCATAACGTCACGGCGTTCAATAATTGCAGGAATTGCTTGAGCCTGAATCGGCGTTGGCGTTTCATAGCCCTTTTCTAAAACCGCATTAACCAAAGACTGTGATAAACCTAAACCTTCAAAACTCATATAAACTCTCTTTTAAATAAGGCTACATTAGCCAGTTGCGCGCATTATACCTGTAGTAGCTAAGAATGCATGCCATTATTTACGTTGCAGGCAATTGAGCATAGTTTATTAAAATTAAACCTGTGATTAAGTTGCTTAAAAATGCAAAAAACGGCCATAGGCCGTTTTTGTTTATACTTAATTACTCTAAGTATTAGAGTTACTTAACACCTAACTCACGCAAACGTTCTTGCAAGTAGCTATCTGCCGTGTAGCGCTCTGAAAGCACAACATCTGGATGCGGGTGTAAAAATAACGGTAATGAAATACGCGATTTAGTAGATGCTTTACCCGTTGGGTTAATTACACGGTGAATTGTCGATGGGAAATACCCGCCCGACGCTTCTTGTAGCATGTCGCCGATATTAATAATTAAGCTGCCAAAATCACATGGCACGTCTAACCAACCGCCATCTGTTTTTTGAACTTGTAAACCAGGCTCATTAGAAGCTGGTAATACAGTTAATAAATTAATATCGCCATGGGCTGCTGCGCGAATAGCACCAGGCTCTTCATCACCCGTCATTGGTGGGTAATGTAGAATACGTAACAATGTTTGCTCAGAATCGGCAATCATGTCTTTTAAATCAATCGAAAACTTAGCACGTACATCAGCTGGTGCTTCAGCCTGAACCCAGCTTAATAATGTGCCAGCAAATTCACTTGCTAAACGGTAGTATTCACGTACATCAGCTTCAAGCTGGGCAGGAACGCGACCTTTAGGGTACACATGAAAGTACTCTTTAATGTCTTTTATTGTAAAGCCTTTCGCTACTTCTGATACTGAAGGCGGAAAGTAACCGTCTTGAGTTTCTTTAGAGAATAAAAAGTCGTGCTTTTGCTCTGAGTTAAAAAAGTCTTGCCAATTTTTGTAAATAGACTCAACTAAAGACTGTGGGATTGGGTGGTTTTTTAAAACGCCAAATCCAGTATTTCTTAACGATTCAACAAATTGTGCAGCCGCATCGGGAGCTTTATAATCAACAGTAGGTAATTGCATTGTACGTTCCAGTGAATAGGTTGTGTGAAGTGAGTTGCTTTTAATAGTGCTAAATTACTTATATAAAGTAGCAAAGCCTTCATTATAGCGCTATGCGAGGATAGACAAATGACCTCAAAAACATAAGGACATATGTCCGCAAAGCATAGTCACCGCCACTTGGCTTGATCAAGATCAACTTACAAAAAAACGTTGAATTTGCAAGGTTTAGTGCTTATATATGGTCTACTAATATAATATATTTTATTTGTGTAAATAAGGCTCCCCATGCGACAAAAAGTATCTTTTAAAAGCGGCGATTTAGAACTTGCCGGCCAACTTGAACTTCCCTCTGGTGACGTTAAGTTTTACGCGCTATTTGCACACTGCTTTACCTGCGGTAAAGACATTGCAGCAGCCACCCGTATTAGCCGAGCTTTAACACAACAAGGCATTGCCGTACTACGTTTCGACTTTACCGGTTTAGGTAATAGCGATGGCGACTTTGCTAACAGTAACTTTTCATCAAACATTCAAGATTTAGTATCTGCGGCAAATCATTTACGTGAGCATTTTGCGGCGCCGCAACTACTCATTGGCCACAGTTTAGGCGGGGCNCGGAGCATATTCCTGAAGTATCGGCTATTACAACCATTGGCGCACCGTCAGATGCGCAGCACGTAGCGCATAACTTTGAAGCACATCTTGATGAAATTAACGCAGCAGGTGAAGCTAAAGTTAACTTAGCTGGTCGTGAATTTACCATTAAAAAGCAATTTATTGACGATATAGCCAAGTACGATAAAAGCCACATAAGTAAACTTAAGCGCGCATTATTAGTAATGCACTCCCCCATTGATGCGACGGTAAATATTAGTGAAGCTGAAAAAATTTATGCATCAGCTAAGCATCCTAAAAGCTTTATTAGCCTAGATAACGCCGATCACCTTTTAACAAATAAAAACGATGCCGACTACGCAGCACAAATAATTGCAACGTGGGCAAACCGTTATGTTAAGTACGACAAAACTAAATACACGGCAAGTTTAACGGGTGGCAATGTACTTGTTGAAGAAAAAGACCATGTATTTACTCAGCACGTAAGTACAAAAGATCATACTTGGCTTGCAGATGAGCCAATAAAAGTAGGCGGTAAAAACTTAGGCCCCGATCCGTATCATCACTTATTAGCGGGGCTTGGTGCCTGTACGGCCATGACACTACGTATGTACGCTACACGTAAAAACTTACCACTGGAGCATGTTAAAGTAGAACTTGATCACACTCGCGATTACAACAAAGATTGCGACGATTGTGAGCAAACCGGTAACCTTGAAGCCATTACCCGTAAAATCACCTTACGTGGCGACTTAACTGAGCCAGAGCGTCAGCGTTTACTCGAAATAGCCGACAAATGCCCAGTGCATAAAACACTACATAACAACCCTGTAATTGTAAGTGAACTGGTAGAGTAACTGCCGTAAAATTAATATAGCGCAGGTAACACTGCGCTATGATTTAACTTTTATAAAGCTAATTTTTACTATCTAAAAATCTCTCTACTTCTTTACTCATTCTATCCACCAGCCATTTTGGCCCGCCATCGTACATATCGTTATGACGCGATTTTTCTATCATTATTTGCGTAACAGGAAACTTATCCAGCTCTGAATCGTTTAACAGCACATCCGCATCAGCTGGGTAATCACTACCGCGTAGAGTAAGTACGCGAATGCTTTTATTGCGCGGGATCAACATGCGGCGATGATCGAGCGTAATAATAGTGCTAACTTCGTTTGGATAAATAGAGCCATATAATGCGGAAATATCCCCGCCATTAGAATGCCCAAATAAGGCGAGCTTTGTAAAATCATACGCTGGGTATTTACTCGCTAGCTCATTAACTAAAAACTTAAGTGTTACTACGCCACGGTGCCAGTTTTCCATGCGAGTGGTTAAGTAAGGCTGCTCACGATTAAGGTAAGGGTCGCTTTTTAGTTCGTGTGCAACGGCTACTGTTAAATATCCACGCTGATTAAACGCATTACTAACAAACGTATATTCATTATGGCTAATTCCGTAGCCCGCATTAATAAACGCTACAGGGCATTTTACTTGCTCAGTACACTTAGCATTGTTACTTGGTAATGTAATATTGATAGGAATAGTGCGATCGCGGCTTTGATCAGTTATAACGCCATCGTTTGCATAGCTTGTTGCGCCTATTACTGATGTACTTAGAGCTAGTGCGCTTAATATAAAAAGCTTTTTAAGTGTTTTTTGCATATTTAAACTTATATAAATTATTGTTTTTAATTAAAAATAACTTTTACTTTATAGCTTTGCATTCTCTATTGTCAAACTATGCGATAATAGCCGCCATTGTTTAAATATATTTAGTAAAAGATCCAATAAATGAAATCATACAATAGCATTCAAGAACGTATAGAAATTTTAGAAGACAAACTAACGGCAATTCATGACGAAATCGAAACACTAAAAACCCCTGCTAAAAACAACAATGAACGTATTATTTTTAAGTTTATTGAAACAGGCAGCACAGGTAAAACGAAGGATTTTGTTCGTGAGTTAGGTATTAAATCACCACGTGACGGTTTGTTTTCATCAGGTGACGTTACAAAACTAATTAAAGATGGCGCTGAAGATATTTCACCTGCGTTATTAGCAATCGCGAGACAACTTGCCAGTGCACGTAATAAAAATGGCCCAAGCCGTTAATTACGCAGTCACGCAGTATCTAGAAGCCCAGCCAAGCTGCCGCTTCTAGATATGTAATCATATTAAACTAAATTAATCACATAGTTCTATCTTAAGGCTGGTAAGCAAGTTTAGTGCTTCGAAGCGATCAAACTTAGCATTCGCTAAAATATTATTATTCAAATCTATATTAAACGCTGTCGCACCTACAAAGTCACATTTTGTTAGGTTAGTTTGAAAAAACTCACTATCGCGAAAATCTGTTCCTGTAAATTCACTACCGCTTAAATCAGCATGTCTAAAATCAACATTTTTGGCAAAGCAGTGTGTTAGTTTGAGGGCTTTGAGGGTTAATTCAAAAAAAGAACTATTACTGAGCTCGCAATAATTAAAGCTCACCGGTGCGTTAATACTAAGCGCTGGCCAATCTACGTCAGTCCATTGCAGACTATTTAATTTACAGTGGCTAAAACTTACATCTTCAAGCGAGCTGTAGTTCCATTTAAGTGACGATAAATTACAGTTTTTAAAGTTGCACTGTATAAATCGGCAATTTTTAAACTGCCCGCCTGAAAAGTCGCAATCGGTAAATGTGCACTCTTCAAACTCAGAATTTTCAGTTAGTTGCTCTTCGTGCTGCAAAGCATTAAATTGCTCGTCGAAGTAGTGATTATTATTTGAAATTGACACTATTATCCTAGTTTTTAATGGGCATAGACGCTATTTTTAGGTAAATCTTTTTTAAGCGCAAGCACTGCAATAAAAATCAAAGCAAATAGTGGAAATAGCGCTAAACAGCCACCCACAAAAGCTAAAACCCCAGGCATAGTACTTTTACGCTTACCTATTTTGTAGCTAATTACAGCAAAAATAGGAATACTCAGCACAATAAAAAAAACTAAGAACTCACCAAATAGGGTTGCATTGATCGACATAATAATTCCTTTTTCGTCTGTTCGGTTAAAATACACTCTGCTGCAAATTTAACCACAAAAAAACCCTTAAGCATATAACTTAAGGGTTTTTAAATTTAGCTCAATAAGCTAAACAAAAATTACTCTTCGCTAGGTATCGCTTTTTCAACAACACTAATTGCAAGCTCAGCTAACGAGTCAAGGTTAGGTTTGCTTGGCGCGTTGGTTAATAAACACGACGCTTGTGTTGTTTTAGGGAAAGCAATAACGTCACGAATGTTATCGGTACCACATAAAAGCATTGCTAAACGGTCAAGGCCAAATGCTAAACCAGCATGTGGTGGTGTGCCGTATTTAAGTGCATCAAGTAAAAAGCCAAACTTGTCTTGTTGCTCTTGCTCGTTAATACCTAAAATTCTAAATGCAGTTTCTTGCATATCTGCATTATGAATACGTACCGAACCGCCACCAACTTCGTAGCCGTTTAATACCATATCGTAGGCATCTGAAATAGCAGCTGCTGGGTTTGCTTCAAGCTCACTGGCGTTAATGTCTTTTGGTGCAGTGAATGGATGATGTACAGCATGTAATGTGCCTTCGTCATCTTCTTCAAACATTGGGAAGTCTACAACCCAAAGTGGTGCCCAGCTATTAAGGTTAGTGATTTCTAAATCAACACCAATCTTAACGCGCAGTGCGCCCATTGCTTCATTTACTGTGTTGCGCTTATCGGCACCAAATAAAATGATATCGCCAGACTGTGCATTAGTACGCTCAAGTAATTTAGTAATTACGTCTTCGCTTAAAAACTTAGCTACTGGTGATTGAACACCCTCAGCGCCTGCAGTGTGATCGTTTACTTTCATCCACGCCATGCCTTTAGCGCCGTAAATACCAATAAACTTAGTGTAATCGTCAAGTTGTTTACGAGAAAGCTTAGCGCCACCCGGTACAGTTAACACAGCAACGCGACCTTTTTCGTCGTTAGCCGGACCTGAGAAAACATTAAACTCTACGTCTTTAACTAAATCTGCAACATCAACCAATTTCATTGGGTTACGTAAATCTGGCTTATCAGAACCGTAAAGGCTCATTGCCTCGCTGTAAGGCATGATTGGAAAATCGCCTAAATCAACGTTTAGCAATGTTTGCCACATCTCGCGGATCATTTTTTCAGTCATACCACGTACTTGATCAGAGCTCATGAACGAGGTTTCTATATCTATTTGGGTAAATTCTGGTTGGCGATCGGCGCGTAAATCTTCATCACGGAAACATTTAACAATTTGGTAGTAACGGTCAAAACCAGACATCATCAACAATTGCTTAAACAACTGTGGAGACTGTGGTAAGGCGTAAAAACTACCTTTATGAACGCGGCTTGGCACTAAGTAATCGCGCGCGCCTTCTGGCGTTGCTTTAGTAAGTACTGGTGTTTCGATGTCTAAAAAGCCGTTTTCATCTAAAAAGCGACGAACAAAGCTGCTTGCTTTAGCACGTAATTTAATACGGTCACTCATTTCTAGACGACGTAGGTCTAGGTAGCGGTATTTTAAACGACGCTCTTCAGAGTTTACTTGATTAAAATCAAGCGGTAATGGCTCAGAGCGGTTAATAATATTAAGCTCTTTACCTAAAATTTCGATCTCCCCTGTTGCCATATCTTTATTTACTTGGCTGTCTGGGCGTGCACGAACAATACCTTTTAACTGAACACAAAATTCTTGGCGAAGTGTGTTAGCTGAACTCATTAACTCTTCAATGTCAGAGTCGAATACAACTTGTACTAAACCTTCTCTATCGCGTAAATCGACAAAGATAAGTCCACCAAGGTCACGTCGTTTGTTGATCCAGCCACATAGTTCTACTTCTTGATCTACGTGAGTTTTATTTAGCTGTCCGCAATATATAGAGCGCATAGTTTTCCTGTCAGATAAAAGGCTTAAACGGTTAAAGTTATTTGTTTTAAGGCGTGTGATTTAAAAAACAGGTCACCACAATACAAATAAAGCCGCTAGCAATCTAAAAATAATCAAATTAAGCCCTGCATTATACCCAAGTAGTATCAAGATGCTAGGGCGTGTGCCGCTTTTGCCCCTGAATTTACAGCAGCTCGTTTTGTTATTTGCTACACTATCGCCACTTTATAATAAGGCGCTAGTTTGTATGTTATATATTGGATGCCCGCAGTGGTCGAGCAATGCATGGAAAGGCAATTTATTTTCAAGCCAATGTAAAAACGCCGATATGCTTAGCCAATATGCTCAGCATTTTAATTCAGTTGAAGGCAATACCAGCTTTTACGCCGATCCATCGCCAAGCACCGTGTTGCGCTGGGCAAATAGCGTTCCCGACGATTTTAAATTTACTTTTAAGTTTAATCGTCGCTTTAGCCACGAGCTGCACCTAACTAATGTTCAAACCGAGCTTACTGATTGGCTTAACTTGTTCTCCCCTATTTTAGAAAAAACTGGGCAGATCATGCTGCAATTACCCAAAGCATTTGGCCCTGGTGACTTACCCAAACTCGCACAATTTATTAGCCTATTACCAAAAGAGGTTAATTACGGTGTAGAGGTACGTCATACTGCGTTTTTTCAAAAGGGTGAAGCCGAAATAGCGCTTAATCAGTTATTAATGGCAAACAACATAAATCGCATATCGATGGATACTCGCGCCCTATTTGTGGTAAAACCAACAACCGAAGCGCTAATAGATGCACAGCAAAAAAAGCCCCACTTACCGGTACATGCAATAGCTACTGGCTCAGAGCCTATGGCGCGCTTTGTAATAGCCGATTTACAAAATGACTTTAAACCCTTTTATAAACCGTGGCTAAGTAAAGTAAAACAATGGCTTGATGAAGGAAAAACGCCCTATGTGTTTTTTCATACAGCAGATAACCGAGAAGCGCCGTTATTAGCTCGCCAGTTTTGTAAGGACCTAGGTTATGATCACAAAGCATTAAACCCATTTACTGGCGAAAAAGAAGCCCACCAGCAAGCACTTTTTTAAAAGTAAAACGACAGAGAAATAATAATGAGTGAATACGCACGTTACTTTACCGGCTACCCAGCTAACATTGTTGAGCAAGTATTAAGCCTTATAAATAACAACAAGGTATGTGACTACTTACTTAAAAAGTACCCGCAAGCACATACCATTACTAGCGATAAACTACTTTATAGCTATGCAACCGAGCTTAAAAAACAGTATTTAAAAAATGCGCCACCATTTGGGCGCGCTGCTTTTAAAAAGCAAGGCGATATGGTCACCAACGCACTTGGTACACATACGTATCGAATGCAAGGTAAAACCCGTAAGCACGATTTAGCGATTAACAGCGATTTGTTGCGCGCCCCCGAGCCACTACTAAAAGCATTAGTAGTACACGAACTCGCCCACTTTAGAGAAAAAGACCATAACAAAGGCTTTTATCAACTTTGCTGCCATATGGAGCCGAGTTATCACCAGCTAGAGTTAGATTTAAGAATTTTTTGTGTGGTCGTCGCAATGGGAGAAAATCCTTATTTATGAGTACTCTTAGATGCTTTAGCTGGACGTTGGCTAGGAAAGTGATTGAAATATTCTTTTGTATGTTTCAAAGTATTTTGATATTGAAATGAATTTTCATAATTGATTTGGTTAATAATAGTTATATCCAATCCAACGAACATAGGGTGATTATAATCAACCGAAGATTTTAAAACAGACAACCGCGGATCATCAATATACATATGAATAACAAGTCCATCATGATAGAAGCGATATATATTCTCACCTCCATTAATATCCATCTTGTACTTAAATGGTGCTAAATTGACTGTATGACCTTTTGTAGATAACTGAACCAAGCTAATTGGAAAAATAGCTCTATTATCTTCCTTCTCACCAACTATAATCTGTCTAAGAAGTTCAATGTTTTTTGCATTTAAATTAACTTCACTAAATGCCGAAATTTTTGTTACTGCAGCTCTCCACAAAAGGCTAAGAAAGTATTTTCTAATTAATTTGGGTCTTTGAAATTTTACTAGTCTGAGGCTATTTAGCTGTTTGGCAGAGTTTGCTTTAAATAAATGACTAGACCAAACCTAAACCTCGAAGCTCCTCAATAGCTAAGGTATCTAAATACGCTAAAATATCTTCACCTTTTTGGGTCACTATATTTGGGTCATACCAGCTATCACTTGCTTTGCCATAAAAGGGTCCGCGATTAGTCACTTTCTTTTCAATAAATTTATTCCCTGAAATGTTTGGCCTAGTTAGGGATTTCGGTATTATGTGCGACTTTACAAACCTCCCAACTTCTTTTGTAAGCTTGCAATCACCGTTTTCCGTATCAGTCATTTAAAATATCCTTACTAATACTAAAGAGAATGTATATTTTGGTTAATAAAAAACGCGATATCAAATCGCGTTTTTATGGGTCGTATCAACCTACTAAAAGCTGATAGCGAAGAGTTGATAGAGCAGTCGTTGGGTTTCGTTTCACTCAACCCAACCTACATAAATAAACTTAAAGCCCTAAGCCTGCCATGAAGTCGTCATCGTCGTCATCTTGTCCAGAAGACGCAGCTGCTTTAGATTTTTCAGCTTGTTGTTTGGCTTCATTTTCGATAATGTCATCAGGGTCTATAGCTTCTGCAATGTCAAAATCATGCAGTTTAATAAACTCAGTTTTATCCATAGCAAGTTCTAGGTAAAAGATATTTTGCTTACTGGTAGTAAATGTTACGCGACGTGCTTGCGGGCGATCCATCGTGGTATCTACCGATATTTGCACTTGCTTGTTTATTGCCATCATTTTTGGCTGGTTTTGCGTAATAGACGTATGTAATTGCTCACGCACTTTAGACGTAAAGTCGCCAACAATTTGATTCATCAACTCGCCTAGTACGTTTGATACGTCGTCTGATAAATGGCTATGCGCTATTTCATCTTCTGGCATTCCCATATTGCGCATGTAATCGCCATAAATTTCCATCGCCGCTTGCGAAGTAAAGTTGGTAATTACGAGCCCTGTAAAACCGCCGTCAAATAAAACAAAGCAACCAATATCTGGTCGCATACATGTACGTGTTATTTTTTGCACCATGGCTGAGTAGCTAATACCATTACCGCTGGCTGATGTGAGTACACCTGTCACTGAATGACAAAGGGTTGCTAATATATCGTCTGTGCTGATGACCTTACTTTTACTCATTTAATCTTCTCTTTTGTACTTATTATTCATAATTCTAGTCAAGCTACTGAATTTATCACTGACTATCCAGTATAAAATGTTAAAATAGCGCCATTATTTACAAAGAGACTGCCTTCGTGACCATAAAAGACAGTATTTATGCCTCTGAGCAACAAGTAAAAGATTTTAGCTTTGACCAAAATGTAGTCGAAGTTTTTCCAGATATGATCCAGCGCTCTGTACCTGGGTATGCCACCATTGTAAGCACTATGGGTAAACTTGCGGGTGAGTACGCACAAAGTAACTCAAATCTTTATGATTTAGGATGCTCACTGGGCGCAGTCACGCTTAGCATGCGCCGTAACATTCGCACCGATAACTGCCATATAATAGCGGTAGATAACTCTCAAGCTATGGTTGAGCGTTGTAAGGTGCACTTACAAGGTTTTAAATCGGATGTGCCGGTTACTGTTACTTTGGGCGATATTAACGAGCTTGAGATTCAAAACGCCTCAGTAGTAGCAATGAACTTTACACTGCAATTTATTCCACATGCGCAGCGCCAAGCCGTGCTTGAAAAAATATACGCTAATTTAAAGCCTGGTGGTGTATTGCTGCTAAGCGAAAAAATTAAAGCCGAAAACGAGCAATGCGATAACCTATTAATTGATTTGCACCACGACTTTAAACGTCACAATGGCTACTCAGAGCTTGAAATAAGCCAAAAACGTACCGCCATCGAAAACGTTATGCGCCCAGATACACTAAGCGCTCACTTTACTCGCTTACAAGATATTGGTTTTAGCCAAACTCAAGTGTGGTATCAATGTTTTAATTTTTGCTCAATGGTAGCAATTAAATAAAGAGAGTCATCCATGTCTCAATGGTTTAACCAATTTTACGCCGCAATCGCACAAAGCCCGCTAAGTCACTGGCTGGAAACGCTACCTAGCCAATTAAAACACTGGCAATTAGAGGCAAGTCACGGTGATTTACCAAAATGGCAGAAAGTGTTAAAAAACTTGCCTGAAGTGGCGACCAAACACGTCAATATTATCGACAAAATTGAAATCGGTGCCCCAGGCGAAATGACCGACGGCGAACAAAAACAAGTTACACACTTATTAAAACGAATGATGCCATGGCGTAAAGGCCCATTTAGTGTGCACGGTATTGAAATAGATACAGAGTGGCGCAGTGATTGGAAGTGGGACCGCCTGCTTCCTCATATTGAGCCACTAAAAGGCCGCACTGTTTTAGATATTGGTTGTGGCTCAGGGTATCATTTATGGCGTATGCGCGGTGAAGGCGCAGAGTTTGTAGTGGGTATTGATCCGTCTGATTTATTTTTATGTCAGTTTCAGGCAATTAAACACTATAATCCAGACGAAAACGTACATTTACTGCCACTAGGCGTTGAAGCATTACCCGAGCTTAAAGCGTTTGATACGGTTTTTTCGATGGGCGTACTTTATCATCGTCGCTCACCTATCGACTTTTTAGCGCAGTTAAAAGCGCAGCTTCGCCCAGGCGGCGAACTCGTACTTGAAACCCTAGTAATTGAAGGCGACGAAAACACGGTATTAGTCCCTACCGACCGCTACGCTAAAATGCGCAACGTTTGGTTTATTCCAAGTACTGCAGCATTAAAACTATGGATGGAACGCGTTGGCTTTAAAGATGTGCAAATAAAAGATTGCGCTATTACCACGCTTGAAGAGCAACGCAAAACCGACTGGATGGAAAACGAATCGTTAATCGACTTTTTAGATCCAAACGATACAAGTAAAACAATTGAAGGCTACCCCGCTCCACTTCGAGCCATATTAACCGCAAAAGCATAGCTGTTAATTTAACGCCTTTAATACTAAAAAAACGCCTACGGGCGTTTTTTTTGTTTATTTAAACAACAAACAGCGGACAAGTGTCCTTGTTAATTATTTCAAAATTACATTTACGCTAGCCGCGACCTTGCAATTGTTGTAAAATACGCGCGTTTCTAAGCAACCCAAAACAACTATTTTGAGGAAAACCTGTGAGCGAACAAAAACAGTCTCTAAGCTATAAAGACGCGGGCGTAGATATCGACGCTGGTAATGCACTTGTTGAGCGTATTAAAGGCGTAGTTAAAAAAACTCGTCGTCCTGAAGTAATGGGCGGAATTGGTGGTTTTGGCGCACTTTGCGAAATTCCTGAAGGCTACAAGCAACCAGTATTAGTTGCAGGCACAGATGGTGTTGGTACTAAACTACGTTTAGCAATCGACTTAAAAAAACACGATACGGTTGGTATTGATTTAGTTGCAATGTGTGTAAACGACTTAATTGTTCAAGGTGCTGAACCCCTGTTTTTTCTAGATTACTATGCAACTGGTAAACTAGATGTAGACACAGCAGCTGACGTAGTGACAGGTATTGGCAAAGGTTGTGAAATTTCAGGTTGTGCCCTAATTGGTGGCGAAACAGCTGAAATGCCAGGTATGTATGATGATGAAGACTACGACATGGCAGGCTTTTGTACAGGCGTTGTAGAAAAATCAAAAATTATTGATGGCACAAAAGTAGCAGCAGGCGATCAGCTTATTGCACTTGCTTCAAGCGGTCCTCATTCAAATGGCTTCTCTTTAATTCGTAAAGTACTTGAAGTGTCAAAAGCTGATACCAGCGCTGACTTTGAAGGTAAAACATTAGGCGAAACTCTACTTGAGCCTACGCGTATTTACGTAAAACCTTTACTTGAGTTATTCAAAAACGTTGACGTACATGCGCTTTCGCATATTACTGGCGGCGGTTTTTGGGAAAACATTCCACGCGTATTACCCGCTTCAGCAAAAGCTGTAGTTAAAGGTGATAGCTGGCAGTGGCCACCAATTTTTAATTGGTTACAAGAAAACGGCAACATTACTACGCATGAAATGTACCGTACATTTAACTGTGGTGTAGGCATGGTTTTAGTAGTCCCTGCAGACAAACTTGAGCAAAGCTTAACAATGCTAAAAGACTTGGGCGAAAATGCATGGCACCTTGGTGAAATTCAAGATGCAGCAGCTGGCGAAGAGCAAGTTGAAATTGTAGGTGGTGCTAAGTAATGGCACCGACTCGTCTGGTAGTTTTAATCTCAGGTAGTGGCTCTAATTTACAAGCCATCATAGATGCCTGCGAACGTGGCGAGATAAACGGGCATATAGC
The DNA here is from genome assembly GCF_000498015.1 of Pseudoalteromonas sp. TAE79. Classification (NCBI taxonomy): domain Bacteria; kingdom Pseudomonadati; phylum Pseudomonadota; class Gammaproteobacteria; order Alteromonadales; family Pseudoalteromonadaceae; genus Pseudoalteromonas; species Pseudoalteromonas sp. TAE79. The sequence continues at coordinate 3,385 of NZ_AUTL01000214.1, read as the reverse complement.
GGCTGTTATTAGTAATAAAGCAGACGCTTATGGCCTAGAGCGTGCAAAACAAGCAGGTATTGCTACAAAAGTGCTCAGTCATAAAGATTTTGACTCGCGCGAAGCGTACGATGCGCAATTAATGAACGTTATCGACTCTTTTATGCCAAATCTAGTTGTATTAGCTGGGTTTATGCGTATTCTTACTCCTGGCTTAGTGCAAAAATATGTTGGAAAAATGTTGAACATTCATCCATCTTTGTTGCCTAAGTATCAGGGGCTGAATACCCACCAAAGAGCAATTGATGCAAAAGACGATGTTCATGGCGTAAGTGTTCACTTTGTTACTGAAGAATTAGACGGCGGTCCCGTTATTCTTCAGGCGCAAATACCTGTACTCAAGGATGATACAGCAGAAACATTAGCAAAACGCGTGCATGAGCAAGAGCATATAATTTATCCTTTGGTGGTCAAGTGGTTCAGTGAACACAGACTTACTATGGAAGCAGATTATGCAGTTCTTGACAAAAAACAACTTCCTGCACACGGCGCGCACTACCCACAATAAAAAAATAAGTGCCCTGTTGTTATGTGCGGGCGCTTTACTTCCAACTAGCCTAATTGCAGGCGAATTGACCCAGTATCAAGCTAATTACGATATTTTACGCAAAGGTAAAAATCATGGTGAGGCTGTTCGTGAGCTCAAAAAAACGGGCGACGATACTTATGAACTTACATACCACAGCAATATTGAGTGGATGATTTTCTCTGACTCTCGTGAAGAAACATCAAAGTTTACCTTTAAAGATGGCAAGGTTACCCCGCATCATTACAACATGATTCGTACAGGGACAGGCCCAGATAAAGATTACAAAATTGATTTTGATTCAACAAACAAAGTAGTGACTAGCAGCGCTAGTGAATACCCACTTAAATGCGAATGGACTGATGAATTTCAGGATGCTATTTCGTACCAAGTGCAAGTGCGCGAAGGATTGAAAAAAGGCGAAACAAGCTTTTCATTCCCCCTTATAGATAAAAAAGGTAACCGCCGCGACTACAACTTTGAAGTTGTTGAAAAAGAGATGATCTCCTTACCTATAGGTAATGTAGAAGCCATTAAAGTAAAGCGTTTATACGATAACGATAAACGCCAAGCAATTGCATGGTTTGCGCCAGAAATGGATTACATGCTGGTACGTATGTGGAAAGGCGAAAAAGGTATGGAGCAGTTTGAAGTTCAAATGAATTCATTTACTGTTACTGCGCCTACAGCTGTTGCGCCTGTAACAGCACAACAACCTCAAGAAGCTAACTAAATTTAATTAAACCAAAGTTAGTATTTAAAATAGGTGGGCTAAATTAGCTCACCCATTTTAAACAATGCAAATTCCCCAGGCTCCATTTTTTGCCAGCGCTCATCATTCGTCAAAGGCCTTGTAGCTATAACTGTTACTACATCGTTTGGTGTGGTCTCTTGTTGAAAATCAACCACCATGTCGGCATCAATCAACGTTGCTTTACCAAATGGCGCACGGCGCGTTATGTAATGTAAGTTATTAGTGCAATACGCTAAAACAAACACCCCATCGGTCAATAACATATTAAACACCCCTTTTTCACGCAGCGTATGCGAAAGCTTAGCCGCGTATCTAAAAACCGACGCCATACTACTTGGACGCTTTGGGTATTTTTCGCGAATTTTATCAAGCAACCAACAAAAAGCGAGTTCGCTATCAGTGTTACCCACTGGCCGATAGTACTGCGGTTTTAAATCATGATAATTAGATAGCTGCCCGTTATGAGCGTAAGTGATTTCACGCCCCCATAACTCTCGCGTAAAAGGATGAGTATTTTCAAGGCATACTCGCCCGCGATTACCTTGGCGAATATGGCTAATAACCGAGACACTTTTAATGGGGTATGCTTTAACGAGCTTTGCAATTTCAGATTGATAACTCGGCTCAGGATCTTTAAAGGTTCTACAGCCTTTACCTTCGTAAAATGTAATACCCCAACCATCTTTATGAGGACCTGTATTACCACCACGCTCTAAAAGGCCTGAAAAACTAAAACAAATATCGGTAGGCACATTGGCTGACATGCCAAGAAGTTCACACATAACAAAAACACCTCTTTTAATTCAACAATTTAACCAAAGCATGCTTTTAAATCTCATTCCATGGTCACAGTTTTGGTTTCACTTTGGCTTTTTCTTGCTGCAATTTCATTTATTTTACGGCTTTAATGGCGCTATTGTTAAGCACGATTGGGCTATAGGCAAGGGCTAACTACTCTACTATTGGCTCTAGTGTGCTTTTTAAGCTGCTGGCTGTTGATTTATGGCTGGTAAATTCGCCTTTGGTGATTGGCGGTCCCGCGCCCTGGTCTTTGTGGCCGTGGGTTTCTAGGCTTTGGTTTATGTCTTTTACCAGTGCGATTAAATCTAGCAATACTTGCGCTACGTTTACTGAGTTGTTGCCGAGCCACACGGTTTTGCCTTCTACTTTTGCCAGTTCGGTGGCTTTTGCGTGTAGGGTTTTGAGCGTGGTTAGGCTCATGTTTTCGGTGGCTTCAATGTCTACCTGCTTTTTACTGCCTAGCAGTAACCCTTCAAGTGCGACTATTAATGCTTTTTCACCCACCACAGTTTTTAGGGCGCCCATTACTTCGGTTACTTGGTTGCCGTCTATTTTTAGCACGTCGTGCGTGGCTATGTTGGCGCTGCGCTCGTGGTAATTTTGCTCGCTGCTGCGTGCTGTTGTTTTGTTTGTGTCGCTGGTTTGGGTTATTTCGCCGTCGGTTGTGGTGTGCCAGTTGCCGGCGCGGCCTTGTATTTTGCTGCGGTTGCTTTGCTGCAGCGTTACATCTGTTCGTTTGTGCTCGGGCACTAGGCTTTGCCATGGCAGTAAATTGGTGATCACGGCATGGCTGTTTAGGCCGTCTATATATTGTATTAAACAATGCATGCCTGGCGCTGGTTCGTTTAATAATCCGTGGTCGGATGCTTGCCCTGTGCCGAGTGTTACCTGTTGAAATGCGGGCACGGCTAATGGCTCGCCTGTTAGCGGGCTTAATAGCTGTACGTCGGCTGCTTTTAACGGCCTAAATGCGGTGCTGATGGCTGCGCCGCTGCTTGGTAGGTCGTATATTTTTTCAATGCGCGCCAATTGCGGCAGGTGTTTACGCTCGCTTAGCTCTGGAAAGTAGCGCTGTATTAGGCGTTTAATGGCTTGTTTGACCATCGTATGTGCATCCTGTCGTTGATTAGGGTTGTTTCGGTTATGTGGCGGCCGTTTATTTGTATGCCTGGTCTTAATTTTGGGATGGCTATTAGCTCGCCGGTGGTTGAGCTTTTGGCTGTTATTGTGTGCTCTGGAAAGTCGTTTATTGCTGCGAGTGGCCA
>NZ_AUTL01000213.1:0-766 GCF_000498015.1 Pseudoalteromonas sp. TAE79 | reverse complement strand
TGTGTCCCCATCGTCTAGAGGCCTAGGACACCGCCCTTTCACGGCGGTAACAGGGGTTCGAATCCCCTTGGGGACGCCACTTACTATTTTAAGTATTGTGTAAAGCAGTGTGACACCGCACTCTCTATGCACGACGTTATCAAGAGTACTAATCTCTTAGGGACGCCACTTACTTATTTTAATAGGGAAGTGAAGTGTTATTAAGAAAGCTCGCCTGAAACGAGTCTAAAAATTCAGTTGTCCTAGTGACACATTTATGTGTCCCCATCGTCTAGAGGCCTAGGACACCGCCCTTTCACGGCGGTAACAGGGGTTCGAATCCCCTTGGGGACGCCACTTACTATTTTAAGTATTGTGTAAAGCAGTGTGACACCGAACTCTCTATGCACGACGTTATCAAGAGTACTAATCTCTTGGGGACGCCACTTACTTATTTTTAATAGGGAAGTGAAGTGTTATTAAGAAAGCTCGCCTGAAACGAGTCTAAAAATTCAGTTGTCCTAGTGACACATTTATGTGTCCCCATCGTCTAGAGGCCTAGGACACCGCCCTTTCACGGCGGTAACAGGGGTTCGAATCCCCTTGGGGACGCCACTTACTTATTTTAATAGGGAAGTGTAGTGTTATTAAGAAAGCTCGCCTGAAACGAGTCTAAAAATTCAGTTGTCCTAGTGACACATTTATGTGTCCCCATCGTCTAGAGGCCTAGGACACCGCCCTTTCACGGCGGTAACAGGGGTTCGAATCCCCTTGGGGACGCCACTTA
>NZ_AUTL01000212.1:3794-7951 GCF_000498015.1 Pseudoalteromonas sp. TAE79 | reverse complement strand
CTGCCATAAACTTGCTTGAATTAAACTATTTTCAATTAAGTGGCCTAAATGCGTGGTGTTTATATCGGCGCAGTCAAACAATAAATTATCACCACCGCGCTCAAATGCCTCCAATTGCTGATAAGGCGCTATGCGGTTTTGCCTTAAAAGCGGCATTGCCCCTAATTCATCAAGTAAATTTTCTGAAAAACGATTAATAGCCGACACTCTAATATCAACCTTATCACTACTAAGAATCTGTGATGGGTCTATTAGGTGTTTTTCGATTATGCGTACGCCAAAGCCCTGTTGAGCAAGCTTTATCGCCATAGCCGCGCCAACCATGCCACCACCAACTACTATCACATTATTTTTAGTCATGTTTTCATCATTTTATTATTACTTGAGTCTGTTTTGATTGTATCAAAATTAATTTGTTTTATACCAGAGGTATCACTAACCGCTGATTAAACTCGCCTCGTATTGATTTGAGATCACAAACATGAAAACTATACTTGGATCTGGACGGGTATCCAGCTAAAATACGCCTCCTTTAAGTGAGCATGCTTGCTCCTTAATCCTGTTTCAAGCACATTTTTGTGCCACTATCGAATTGAACACGAGGCTATATTTCAATGAGCAAAAAGCTGCATATTAAAACCTGGGGTTGTCAGATGAACGAATACGACTCTCAGAAAATGGCTGAACTTTTAGATGCCACCAACGGCTACCAGCTAACTGAAGATGCAACAGATGCCGACGTAATCTTACTTAACACCTGTTCAATTCGTGAAAAAGCACAAGAAAAAGTATTTCACCAATTAGGTCGCTGGAAGTTATTAAAAGACGACAAGCCAGATTTAATCATTGGTGTAGGTGGTTGTGTTGCCTCACAAGAAGGTGACTCTATTCGCCAACGTGCACCATTTGTAGATGTTATTTTTGGTCCGCAAACGCTACACCGTTTACCAGAAATGATTAAACAAGTGCAAGGCGACAAAGGCTCATCTGTTGTTGATATTTCATTCCCAGAGATTGAAAAATTTGACCGCCTGCCAGAGCCAAAAGCAGATGGCCCATCTGCTTTCGTATCAATTATGGAAGGCTGTTCTAAGTACTGTACTTTTTGTGTTGTACCTTATACCCGCGGTGAAGAAGTTAGTCGCCCAGTAGATGACGTACTACTTGAAGTTGCACAACTTGCAGAGCAAGGCGTACGTGAAGTAAATCTTTTAGGTCAAAACGTAAATGCATACCGCGGCGATACGCACGATGGCGAAATTTGTTACTTCTCTGATTTAATTCGTCTTATAGCAGCTATTGATGGTATTGACCGTATTCGTTACACCACATCGCACCCGGTAGAATTTACCCCAGATATAATCGACGTTTACGCCGATGTACCAGAGCTTGTAGATCACTTACATTTACCAGTACAAAGTGGTTCAGACCGTATATTAAACCTAATGAAACGTGGCCATACGGCAATTGAATACAAATCGACAATTCGTAAGTTACGTAAAATTCGTCCTAACTTAAGTATGTCGTCAGATTTCATTATTGGTTTCCCAGGCGAAAGCAAAGAAGACTTTGAAGCAACCATGAAGCTTATTAGCGACATAGGTTTTGATATGAGCTTTAGCTTTATTTACAGCGCACGCCCAGGTACGCCAGCGGCAGATTTGCCGGATGACGTAACAGAGCAAGAGAAAAAAGAGCGCTTATACTTACTACAAAACCGTATTACACAAATGGCGCAGCAAATTAGTCGTCAAATGTTCGATACAGAGCAACGTATACTTGTTGAAGGTCCTTCTAAGAAGAACCCTATGGAATTACGTGGCCGTACAGAAAACAACCGTGTAGTAAACTTTGTTGGCCCGCACACAGTGATCGGACAGTTTGTTGATGTACGTATTACCGAAGCACTACCTAACTCTTTACGTGGTGACTTAATTCGTACAGAATCAGAAATGAACTTACGACGTGAAGTAGCTCCTTCAGCTATTTTAACTAAAGCTGCAGCTGCAGAGCCAAAACCAGACACTGTTAACGAAATTGGCGTAGCTACTTTCGTTCCTTAGTCACACAATTAGCGCCAGTTAACGCTGGCGCAGTACTATAGGAAGCAATTTTGAGTAATCAGTTAAAAACATTAGAGATTTATTTAGAACCTGCCGATAACAAACGCCTTTCTTCTTTATGTGGCCCGTTTGACGAAAACATCAAACAAATTGAACGCCACCTGGCTGTTGAAATAATTCACCGTGACAACTTTTTTAAAGTAACCGGTAAACTACACAACTGCGCCGGCGCTGTAGAAATCTTAAAAAACCTTTATGTTGATACTCAGCCAGTTCGTGGTGTTTTAGGCGAAATAGAACCCGACGCCGTTCATTTAGCTATTACCGAATCAAAAGCCTTAGAGCAAGATGCATCCAGCAGCGCTTATGGCAAAGAAATGGTTATTAAAACCCGCCGTGGTGTTATTAAACCACGTAACGACAACCAAGGTGTTTATGTGGCTAATATTTTAAACCACGACATTACCTTTGGTATTGGCCCTGCAGGTACTGGTAAAACTTACCTTGCAGTTGCAGCCNCCGCCGTCGACGCTCTTGAGCGCCAAGAAATACGCCGTATATTACTAACGCGCCCTGCTGTAGAAGCTGGCGAAAAGCTTGGCTTTTTACCTGGCGATTTAAGTCAAAAAATAGACCCATACCTGCGCCCTCTTTACGATGCTCTTTTTGAAATGCTAGGTTTTGAAAAAGTAGAAAAGCTCATCGAAAAAAATATCATCGAAGTCGCACCGCTTGCTTACATGCGCGGACGTACTTTAAACGATGCCTTTATTATTTTAGATGAAAGCCAAAATACCACCGCCGAGCAAATGAAAATGTTTTTAACCCGTATAGGGTTTAACTCAAAAGCGGTGATTACAGGCGATATTACACAGGTCGATTTACCTCGTGGCACACGCTCAGGCCTTCGCCATGCAATTGAAGTACTTGATGGCGTAAACGAAATTAGCTTTAACTACTTCAAAGCCCACGACGTAGTACGTCACCCTGTTGTAGCACGCATAGTTGAAGCCTACGAGCGTAACGACGAAAGCGAGCGACTTAAGCGCATTGAAAAGCAAAATGCAAAAGACGCACTCGCTGCTCTTCAACAGCCTACTACTAAAGAGTAATACTTTGACAACCGAACTTGATTTACAAATAGCCTGTGAGTTTGACAACCTCCCAAGCGAAGAACAATTTGCGCAATGGGCCGACAAAGCCCTCAGCCAATACCGTGATGAGTCCGAACTCAGTATCGTTATTAGCGACGAAGCGCAATCGCAACAACTTAATAACGACTATCGCGGTAAAAATAAACCGACCAACGTACTGTCGTTCGAATTTGAAGCACCACCAGGCATAGATATTCCCTTGGTTGGTGATTTAATTATTTGCCCAGCCATTGTATTAGCTGAAGCAATTGAGCAAGAGAAGTCATTTCATGACCACTTTGCTCACATGGTTATTCACGGATGCTTGCATTTGCTTGGATTTGACCATATAAAGAGTGAAGACGCTTTAGAGATGGAAAGCATCGAAAAGCAATTACTTGCAGAGCTAAACATAGCAGACCCATACCGGGACGATATTTAAATTAACGGAGCAATTAGACGCAATGAGCGACGGTAACTCGCAATCTAGCCAGGGTTCTTCTGGCAAAACGTGGTTGGGCAGAATAGCCCAAATGTTGCAAGGGGAACCCCAGAATAGAGAAGAGCTGGTCGAAGTTATTGCCGATGCGCAAGAACGAGACGTAATCGATCCAGAAACAAAAGAGATGATAGAAGGTGTGCTTGGCGTGTCTGAGCTTAAAGTGCGAGACATAATGGTTCCGCGCTCACAAATGATCACTCTTGAGATCGACAGCCCGCTTGAAGAACTAATTCCAATGATGGTTGACTCAACTCACTCACGTTTTCCAGTGGTGATTGAAGACAAAGATCATGTAGAAGGTTTTTTACTCGCTAAAGATTTATTGCCACTAATCTTAAATAAAGACGAGCATTTACCATCAATACGTGATTATTTACGCCCAGCAATGGTAGTACCTGAAAGCAAACGTGTTGATACATTGCTAAACGAATTCCGTCAGCAACGCTACCATATGGCTGT
>NZ_AUTL01000212.1:0-3789 GCF_000498015.1 Pseudoalteromonas sp. TAE79 | reverse complement strand
GTTGTTATTGACGAATACGGCGGCGTATCGGGCTTAGTAACGATTGAAGATATTCTTGAAATAATTGTTGGCGAAATCGAAGATGAGCACGACGAAGAAGAAGAACATCAAGATATTCGTCAACTTGCTAAACATGTCCACGTAGTGCAAGCACTCACTCCTGTAGATGACTTTAACGAGCATTTTAAAACAGGCTACAGCACAGACGAAGCCGATACTATTGGCGGAACTGTACTGCACGCATTTGGCCATATGCCAAGCCGTGGTGAAACGATTGACATAGAAGGTTACCAATTTAAAGTAACCAACGCCGACAATCGTCGTATTTTGCAACTGCAAGTCACCGTTCCTAAGGCTGATGATAACGACAGTGAAGAAACTGCTAACTAGACTTACCCTATTAGCAAAAGATAAAAAAGCATGGCTCGCACTCGTTGCGGGCCTTGTTTTAACTTTTGGCTATGCCCCTTTTGAAATTTGGCCCATCGTATTTATTAGTCTTGGCGCCATAATTTTTTGCATTAATCCCAATAATACCGGTAAAGCACACGCAAAAACCGCCGCTAAATATGGCTTTATATTTGGCCTAGGCTGGTTCGGTGCAGGTATAAGCTGGGTACATGTTTCTATTGCCACCTTTGGCGGTATGCCGCTTATAGCGTCGCTCTCGTTAATGGCTTTTTTGTGCTCATACTTAGCATTATTTCCCGCACTTGCCTTTTGGGCAACTACACGCTTTGCCAGTGGCCCTAAAAGCTTTGGCGCATTACTAATTGCCTGCTTTGCAATTAGTGAGTATTTACGTGGCACCGTACTTACCGGTTTCCCGTGGTTAAGTTTTGGCTACACACAAACCGACGGACCTTTAAGGCTGCTTGCCCCTTATATTGGCGAGTTTGGCTTAACACTAACATGTGTGGCTATTGGCTTTGCACTATATAGACTTACCCAAAAAGATTTTAAAACCCCAGCGGTTACTGCGACAGCTGTTGCGCTTATTTTTACAGGTACAAATACCACAGGCAGCATTCATTACACAGATAAAAACATGTCAGTATTGCTCGTACAAGGCAACATACAGCAACACCTGCGCTTTGAGCCAAGTGAGTTTTGGACCACAATGAGCAAATACCAAGACATGACACGTCCACATTGGGATGCCGACTTAATAGTATGGCCAGAAGCCGCCGTGCCTGAAATAGAAATGCTTGCCGATTCCTACCTAGCCAATTTAGACAGTGCCGCCTCGTTTAATAAAACCGCCCTTGTAACCGGTATTGTTGACTACCAGCGAGACACCAAAAATATATTCAACACACTTATTGTGGTCGGTAATAAAGAACGTGGCGACGAGCATGGGCATTACCATTACCTTGATAAAAACCGCTATCAAAAACACCAGCTATTACCCATTGGCGAATTTGTACCGTTTCAAGACTTTTTGCGTCCTATTGCCCCATTATTCGATTTACCTATGTCATCGTTTACCCGTGGCGACAAAGTGCAAAACAACTTACGCGCCAATGGCTATAACTTACTCCCCGCTATTTGCTACGAAATTGTTTTTGCCGACTTAGTACGCGGAAATTACAAAAGCGATTCCGATCTACTCTTTACTGTCAGTAACGATGCCTGGTTTGGTGACTCTATTGGGCCTTTGCAACACATGCAAATAGCCCGTATGCGCGCGCTCGAACTACAACGCCCTCTAGTGCGTGTTACTAACAATGGTGTAAGCGCCGTATACGACCCTATAAGCCACACACAACAGACCATGCCTCAGTTTGAAGCTACAACATTGAAAGCCAATATTAAGCTCATAAAAGGCGACAGCGTGTACAGCCAATACGGCAATATGTTTGTGTGGGGATTTGTGTTGTTGATGGGAGTTGCTGGGTTTGGGGCTAGGTTAAAAAGGTATTAATGTACCTTTTTAACCTTATAATTAGTAAAGAATGACTATTAAGTATTCCTGAAAAATAGAGGATGTATCACAAACTTCTTATTTAAATCGGTGATATCTAGTTCCGGCTTTTCAAACGATGAATAAATAAACAAAGTACTAGATTTTTTAATGCCTATAACACCTACTGCAAACCACACTTTTATTAGTTCATTTAAATCCATCGCTCGTCGATCATGTTCTTCGTCATCTTTTGCCACTGGTATATCAAGCAGATAGTTTGACACTTGATCAATAATAGCTTGAGGCATATCTAAAACTTTAAATTCATTGGATGGAATAAAAGATAAGCTATCTAAATAACTTTCAATATGATGGTAAATACTTGCCCATTCTTTAACTAATGCTTTCTTCCGTCCAGAATAAAACTTTTCTTCAGCTTCAAGGATAATATCTTCATTTAATTCAACCTTACCATCACAAGCACCTAGACATAAATTAACGAAGCTAATCGCATCTCGAGGACGAAGCATCGTTCTCTCTAAAATATATAAATCTGCATCTAGATCATTTACCTTGAAATTGAATACATCAGCTAAGGTAACGACCTTGGTTCCTTGATACTGATTTCTAACAAGGTGGTTTATACGTGAGTCTAATATTCCTCTAATTTCTTCTCGATTCCAAGATATCGCGTAAATCAAAGACTGATCTTTTTCATCTTGTCTCAAACTGTTTTTATAAATTCCCATTATAATATCTGTTCTAATAGAAATTAAAATTTTCACCGATTTAATATCTAATAGCTCTTTAAACGCTTCTAATAAAGCGTTTATGAAATCATACCTGATGGCACTTGAACTTAACCATGATTTATCAAGATCATCTATGCTAATGATTATTCTTATTTGTTTTTCATTAGAAAACTCTTCCTGAATCACTTTAATGAGCTCTTTTTGTTTTCTAAGAAGCTCTTTACTAACATAGCTAGATGTTACTGACTGTATTTTTTGTAAGTTTTCCTCGAGCTGTTTACCTTCAAATTTAAAAATCCCACCATTTGCTCCACCTGATAAAGATTCTTGCATTTTGTTCGTTATTTCAGTGATCACATTATCGTTAAAGAAATTATCTTTATAAGTTTCAACATACTCATTCGCAACTTCTGGGTTATATCTTTTTTTACTAGAACTGATTAGCCTCTTTATCGACTCGAAAAAACTATCATACGAGGAACGGTGAAGAAGATTAATAACTTTCACTAAAAGAACATGTAGCCATAATGATTTATAAAAAACCCTCAGATCAATTTCCTTATCAATTAGATCTGAAATAAATATATTATTTTTTATGTGTTCAAAAACTGTATTTTCAGCTTCAATCGTATCGTGAACTTTTACGTTCTCACTATTAATAATCTGTTTTAATAAAGCTGTTTTCCCACTTCCAGTTCTTCCAACAATAATTCTTCGAGTAAAATCGGGGTTATTCTCACTACTGTCAAAATCAAGAATGCCTTTAAATACATCAGATTCATAAAAACAAGACTCTAAAAAAGAATCAGTTTCAGCCTCTAACTTACCTATTTCAGCATTTTTCCTAAATTTATATGAACTCATTTCCTTCGATACTCACTTGAAAATATTGACTAATATTAATACAAGAATCACATACATTATTTCACAATACAACTTTTTGATGTTCTAAATAAAGTTAAGTAAAATGCAAGCAAGCCACCTTTACAAACCACACACCTACTTCCTTAAAACAGTTATTCCCAACTAAAAGCTAGTCCTTCACTGCACCTACAACAGTTTCAACATTCACAGGTTGATTCAGGTTACCTTTAATAACTACTGTCGCTGATATTTTATCTTGAATGGCTT
>NZ_AUTL01000211.1:0-8387 GCF_000498015.1 Pseudoalteromonas sp. TAE79 | reverse complement strand
AGGGGTTTTGCGCCCATCCCCTCGAAATTAACCTTAGTCTAAATTTTTAAGCTTTTTTCTAACTCTAATTACCGTACTTCGACTAACTCCAACTGCTTCAGCCGTTTTATTAATACTAAATCCAGCTTCAGTAAACGAGGCAATCCTATCATGAGCCTCTAAATCAGGCTGACGACCGTGATAAAGTCCCTTTTGCTGTGCTTTTACAATACCTTCTTTTTGCTTACGTTCACGTTCTCGATATTCTTTATATGCACTGGCCGCTAATATTTCTAACAGCATATTATTAATAGCACTAAGTATTGATCTCATAAAATCATCACTTGGAAAACTGCCAAATGTTAAATGACTGGTTGGTAGATCTAAACTAACAACACTAATTCCTTTTTCATTTATTGAGGCTACAAGAGTTTTCCAATCATCAGGGCTTAGCCTTGTTAAACGATCGATTGATTCAACTAACAAAACATCACCGGACTCTGATTCATCCAATAAACGAATTAGCTCTGGTCTATCTAAAGAATTACCAGATTTATTTTCTATATAAAAAGAAGCAATTCGTTTGCTGAAGCCAGAAACGAATTTTTTTAATGAGCTTTTTGCTCTATTTGCATCTTGCTCAGAAGTTGATGCTCGTAAATATGCTCTTATGAACATTTTTGCCTAATTAGGTCTATTTAGATGGTGTCATATCATATAGGTTTATTTAAGTGGTGTCATTACGTAATTGCCTGTGATATATTAACAGTATCTTTAGGGTGTACTCATGTAGAACTGCATGTAATAACACTAATTTGGACTTTGATAATGAAAAAGGATAAACCATACATTGTTGTGGTTTAATATTGTTGTAACAACGGTAACTTTACTTATTTAATAGAAGAAAAAACAAAATCAATTAGCGATGTTTAAACTGGTATTCATTGATGGTCACTTTAATTAGATATAAAGTAAGTAAACAAAAAGTCAGTAAGGTAATTGATAACGTGTCTAAACGAACCATAAGTATGTTGGCTAAAGAACTGAGTGTAAATGTCGAAACAATTCGCTTTTATGAACGCAAAGGCTTAATTAAACAACCACCAAAGCCTATGCAGGGCTATAGACATTACCCGAAAGAAACGGTAAATAGAATACATTTTATCAAGCGTTCTCAAGAATTAGGTTTTACGCTAAATGAGATTGAAGGGTTACTTGCGTTAAACGATAGTCCATGTAGTAAAGTACAAGAATTAGCTAATAAAAAACTGATCGCAGTACAAAAAAAGATGGCTGACTTGTTGTTGTTAGAACACGCTTTGGAAGAACATTTAGGACAATGCCAAAATAATGATGACGATAGCCACTGCCCAATAATTGATTCGTTGCAACCGAAGTAAATGATTCACTTAACTACCATTTCCCACTAAAACAGCATATCCAATTTTACTTCTGCGCCTTAATTCAAGTTAGCTTATTCCCCGTATCTGTCGTAGCAGATTATCAAAGATAAATTTTTTATAAATCACCCTTGACTCCGTACTTAGGTACATGCAATACACTTGCATTATCACTTAATGAGGTATCTATATGAATCAAAAAGAATCAAACCTTCCAATGATAGGAGGCATCATAGCAGCATTAGGCGCAGGCGTATGCTGTGTAGGTCCTTTGCTCCTGTTATTACTTGGGGTAAGTGGCTCATGGATTGGTAATTTAACTGCATTTGAACCCTATAGGCCATTATTTATCGCATTTGTAGTGTTGTTGTTTGGTTACTCAGGTTGGAAAATTTACCGTCCTGTAGAAGAGTGTGAGCCGGGAACGGCCTGTGCAATTCCTAAGAAACAGCAACAACGAAAAGTCATTTTCTGGCTGAGCGTTATAGTTGCGACAATTTTAGTGACCAGTAATTATTGGATACTTTTGTTTGCTTAATATACAGATCAAGAAATTTATAACATTTTAAAATTTGGAGCTAATTATGAAAAAATTATTATTAACCGCACTGCTTTCACTTTCTAGTTTTGGTGCTTTTGCTGAAGTAAAAACAGTTACACTGGAAGTGCCAACGATGAACTGTGCGACATGTCCAATCACAGTTAAAAAGTCATTAGAAAATGTTGATGGCGTTGAAAATGCGAAAGTTACCTACAAGCCTAAGCTAGCTGTTGTTTCTTTTGATGACACTAAAACCAACATCAATGCATTAATTGCAGCGACTACCAACGCTGGCTACCCTTCAAATTTAAAAAGTGAAAATAAGTAATGTTTAGCCCCTTAGAACTAGTTACGCGTATCGGAGATAAAGCAGGCTCTATAGGTGCACTTGTTTCGGCAATGGGATGCGCCATGTGTTTTCCCGCGATAGCTAGTCTTGGTGCGGCAATTGGGATGGGATTTCTTAGTCAGTGGGAAGGGGTATTTATCAATACGTTGTTACCACTGTTTGCAGTATTAGCGCTGGCAATGAATATCTTAGGCTGGTTTAGCCATCGTCAATGGCACCGTAGTTTTATCGGTTCAATTGGCCCCATTTTGGTTTTACTCTCTTTATACCCTTGGTTCCAGTACGGGTGGAGTTCATACGTTACTTATACGGGGCTAGGACTAATGGTTGCTGTATCAATTTGGGACATGGTTTCTCCTGCGAATAAACGCTGTGATGATGAAACTTGTACCGCTTAACTTTTTAAGAGGAATAAAATATGTCAACGAATAGTTGTTGCTCGTCAAATGACATCCAGCCAGAACAATTACATGTAGCCATTATTGGTAGTGGTTCAGGGGCCTTTGCCAGTGCGATTAAAGCAGCAGAAGGCGGAGCAAGAGTTACTATCATTGAAGGAGCCGATGTAATCGGAGGTTGCTGTGTAAATGTCGGCTGTGTTCCTTCAAAAATATTGATCCGTGCTGCGCAATTAGCGCATCAGCAACGTACTAACCCGTTTGATGGTTTAGAAAATATTCAGCCACAACTTAGCCGCTCCTTATTAGCACATCAGCAAAACGCTCGCGTCGAAGAACTACGCGATGCTAAATATCAACGTATTTTAGAGAGTAATCCCGCGCTATCTTTACTTAAAGGTTATGCACGTTTTAAAAATCAAAATACCTTGCTAGTTCACAAGTCTGATGGTAGTGAAGAAGAGCTGGTTGCAGATCGCATTTTAATTGCAACAGGCTCTACACCAAGCATTCCGCCAATTAAGGGTTTAGTTGATACACCTTATTGGACATCAACAGAAGCCTTATTTGCAGAAGAGTTACCGAGTAGTCTAGTTGTCATCGGCTCCTCCGTTGTTGCTCTGGAAATTGCGCAAGCTTATGCCCGTTTAGGTAGCCGTGTGACAATTCTAGCCAGACATACCCTTTTATATGCTGAAGATCCGTTATTAGGTGAAAAACTGGCAGAGTGCTTTGAAAAAGAAGGTATTAGGGTACTTAATAATACGCAAGCAAGTCATGTTTCTTATGATAGCAATGGTTTTTCATTGGAAACTAACGAAGGAACATTAATCGCTGAAAAATTGCTTATCTCTACGGGTCGCCATGCAAATACTGGAAAGCTTGGTTTAGAAAATGTTGGTGTTGAAACAGATAAAAGTGGTGCCATTGGTGTTAATAGTATGATGGAAACATCAACAGCTAACATTTATGCCGCTGGAGATTGCTCCAATATGCCACAATTTGTTTATGTTGCTGCTGCTGCCGGAAGTAGGGCTGGAATTAATATGACAGGTGGAAATGCGCAACTCGACTTATCTACCATGCCTGCTGTTATATTCACCGACCCACAAGTTGCTACGGTAGGTCTAACCGAAGTACAAGCTTCAGCGGTAGGAATAAATACGATAAGTCGTGTACTTGATATGGAAAACGTACCAAGAGCTTTAGCAAATTTTGAAACGGATGGTTTTATCAAGTTGGTAGCTGAAGAATCCACGGGAAAACTGATAGGCGCACAAATTTTAGCCCATGAAGGCGGAGAACTGATTCAAAGTGCGGCTCTTGCTATTCATAATAAAATGACAGTCGAAGAATTGGCAGGTCAACTATTTCCGTATTTGACGATGGTTGAAGGATTGAAGTTATGCGCTCAAACCTTTAGCAAAGACGTTAAAGAGCTATCTTGCTGCGCAGGGTAATCATTTAACGGTAATGTACTTACAGAAATGTTAATGGAGTGCCAATTGATTGAATGTAATCAAGATATCTTAAGGCATTCCATTAACAACACAAATTGGAAGCATGCTAAATCATGATTAAATCTAAGGTTGAAAACATTCCTGTTGGTGAAGTCAGTTTTTTGACAGAGATACCTGACATCAATAAGTTCATTAGTAGTGATGATGATGCGTTGGATTTTCCTTTGAGTATTTCTCAACTGGCACTAGCTGCACAAACATCTGTCCATACGGTAAGAAATTATGTTCTTGAGAACTTAGTACACTGCGAAGAAAAAACTAAGTCAGGCCATTCACTTTACGGCTTATGTGCATTAAAGAGATTAAAGTTCATTCGAGCAGCAAGGGCGGCAGGTCTTCTTGTAGTTGATATCAAGCCATTACTAATGGCAATAGATGCAGGAGAAAGAAAAGTTCCTGAAGACATCCAAAAGCTGCTACTTACTAAAATCGAGCATAGAAAAGTATTTTTAAATCTAGTAACAAACCAAATTGAAGAGTTTTGCAATTAGAACAATTATAGAACAGTTCATGGCTCGACTAAAAACTTGTTAGCTTATCTGTTTTCTATCAATGTTAGCTTGTATATATCAAGCATATAGAATATCAACACCTCCAATTTTTAATGGCACTTTGATGCGCAGTACCTTTTGAATTAGAAATACAAACAGATGGCATTCTTTAACTTATTGATTTTACATCACTAAGTAAACCAGCTAAGTCGATTTCTTTGCGGTCTTTATTAAAGGCATATTCCCCATTTAGATTAATGTGTTGCCAAGCAACAGGTGAAAGCCGAGAAATAACATCAACCACATCTTGCCTACCGTTCCTCTCTTGGATTTGTAAAAATGCCGATAGTAACGCGGAATTATAATAAATAATGCAATTTGAAATGAGTCGAGCACAATCGTTCCATTGTGATACTTGGTAATCATTCCCCCCTCGAAATTTATTGCCATTAACTGAAGTAATAGCACGTTTTAACTGATGGTATGCTTCACCTCTGTTCAAGGCTTGCTGGACGTAATGACGCAACGTTGAATTATCAACATACTCCAAAACATAAATAGATTTAATTAAACGGTCGTACTCATGCAATGCTGACAATCTTCGGCTCTTGCCGTTACTCAACTTTCTAATGATTGTGCTTTGAGTGGTGGTTTTACGACTCAATGAACAAACAATATGCTGAATATTGTCCCATTCTTCAGCAATTAGCTTATGATTAATATCTTTCTTTAATTGAATACGGCCTCCGTTCTCTTCAGTCACTTCAAATAGCTCAAAAAACACCTTTTTCATTTTCGCGTATCGAGGGGCGAATGTGTAACCAAAGAAATCTAATATAGCGAAGTTAACATTATTGGTACCATGCGTATCGGTCGATAAGGTATTAGGCTGTATATCTGAAGAGTTGTTATAGAGTAAGTCAAAAGCAAAGTGACCTTCATATTCGTTAGCGCCAATGACTTGCGTACTCACCGGAACATGATTAGAAACCAATGTTAATGCTGAAACACCTTTACCTTTGGAGAAGTACTTAGACGAATACCGAGCCTTAAACGTATTTATGCGACACTCAAATTTTTGACCATCAATGCTTGAAAACAACTGATTATCGTCCACATGGTAATAGGCAAATATTGGCAACGTGGCTATAGCATTAGAAACCTGATCATTAGACGTTTTGAGTGTTTCATATCTGACATAACTATCATCTACACTGCGTAATTTACCCATTGAACGGTCAGAGATATTCGCCATTTTATATAGGCCGTAATTGGTGCCGTTTGCCAATATACAGGCGATCAGATCTTCTTTATTTACTGGTGATTTTTCTTTAGTTGCTGATATGTGTGTAAATGAATTTAAGTAACCTGTCTTTTGATCAACAAACAACATGAGTTCAACGATACCCATGTGTTGAATTTGATTGTAGAGCGGGTTTTCAATTGTTTGTTGCCAACGGCTGTTAGGAATTGACCACTTGAGTTCGGCTTTGCCAGGAATAAACTCAACATACTTATTATCACCACTAAAGATATGCTCGCTTGCTTCCTTCAGCTTAACTTCTAATTGTTGGCTCTTATCTGCGAGTGTTTGGTTAATCGGTGTTGCCAGCTTATCAAGGCCAGTGTTTTCAATGATTGTCTCTTTTTGCTGCCATTCTTTAGGTTGTATAAGATCTGACGTTAAACTACGGTTATTAACGCTTTCTTTCACCGTTAAGCTATTACTGTGAAATAATTGTTCGGCTTTACGATAAAGGAAATACTCAAATCGATTAGCAATTAATTTGGTATTTTCTCCCTCTAAATACTCTCGGTCATGTTTAGGTACCACATCGATGTTAATGGTTTGGATAGCCTTTAATTCACTAAGTTCAGAATGTGCCATAACATACTGCTCATGGAGTTCATCCTTTAAATGAATGAACTCAATATCGATAGACATAAATAATGAGCGGATAAGTTTTTTAATTTTACTGGATTGTTTATCAATAAATTGCCATTCGTACTGACGGCCATCAAAGTCGTTATTATCTAAGTGATCACTTAACAGTTTAATACTGTCAGCAGGGATCAATTCAAAGGCTTTTTTACGTACATCACCAAAGCTTAAATCATCGTCCATATCGGTATCGATGAAGTACTTTAATAAACTACCAGCGGATTTTAATTTGGTTCTTACAATGGCTACATCTTCAACAATACGCTGCTTTGCATAGCCTTTAGCTGATTCGGTTAACTTCCTTACCAAGTAAATAAATGCAGCAACAAGATTGTCGTTAGTCTCTCGGTACCTGAAGAACAAGTAACAAACGAGATATAAAATAGTTTGGCTATCTGCGTGTCTTCTAAGCTTATAAACGGACTTGTGCTTTACCAGTGAAGCATAGTATTCAAGATTTTTAGGTGATAGCTCCAGTTCAGCAATCAGTGACTTAATTTCTGGATAAAGCGAGCGTATAATTTTATGCGTCTTCAGCTCTTGGGTGATTTGGCTCGTTGAAAAGTCCTTAGCCATTTTCTTTAACTTGGCTAAGTCAGTAAAGGTATTATTTGACTCAAGTAATTTAAGTAATGTTTTTCTGGTACCTGAAGACAAACTATCAAGCAGCACCATTTCAATTCGGTTACGCTCATTTGATAATACCGTAGAAATAGTGTCTTGCAGCGTTGTATAACCAGCTAGCGCTATTCTGTTTTGACCAAAATAAGCAATACATTCATCAAAAACATACCTTGGTTCAAGGTTGATTTTTACAACATCGTTAAGCCTTTTTAATAGCGGCTCTTTATCTAACTTGCTTTGGTATGCTGTAAACCCTGTATATTTTAATAACTTATTAATCAGCTTAGTTTTTGTTGTTGGTGATAAATCCTCAAGAGACATATCTTTATCGCTGAAATACTTGGATCTTACATAATCTAAATCATTACTGACTTGAGTAAATGAGAAATTAAATACTATTGGCCGTGACCTAAAGTAACCAAGCAGTAAGATAAAATACACTCTGGTTTCAATACGTCTTAATTCGTTGACGAGCCTTTGAGTTTCACTATCTAACGAAAAATAATCATCACGATCTTTACGGTTAAAATTGGGTAAGGCATAGAGTTCGTTGATTTCTGATTCGCTGAGAATTTGTATACGCTTGGTGTTTGATGAAGAAATAGTGGTAAGCCTTTCTTGTTATTTTTAATCAGCATACCTTAATCAATGAGGTTAATGTTTACCAGTCAACTGCTTAACATTACCATAAAGCCGATTTAAGCGACTAAAGTGGTAAACTTTTCATAAGATAGTTTACCACTGTGTATTATTACTTAAGAATACTAATGCCGATTTCGAGGGGATGGGCTAAATAATACAAACTGTGTTATTCAAGGGGTGAAGTCCAATGGTACGAAAAGTTACTCTAAGCGTGAAAATTCAAGCTAAGGTTAATTTCGAGGGGATGGGCGCAAAACCCCTGAAAAGAGCGGTTATCATCGGCTGTCCAGCCAAACACGTTTCCGCCAAATACCAGTGGGGCTATCTCCAAACCGGACTTCCCAAGGGGTTTCTTCTGAAGACTCATGATGCCTCCCTCAAAAAACAACTGTCAGTGGGTGAGTCGGCCGGGTGGTCCCGGCCGGCGATTTCAGGCAATGCTTTCCACAATGCCACCTTCAACACGCAGGGCGGCGCCTGTGGTGGCACTGGCCTGGGGAG
>NZ_AUTL01000210.1:0-1800 GCF_000498015.1 Pseudoalteromonas sp. TAE79 | reverse complement strand
CTATCTACAGACGGTTTAATTTATGGTCCAAAAAAGGGATTTTGAATGAACTGTTTCGCGCATTATCTCGTGATGCGGACATGGATTGGGTCTTCATTGATGGCAGTATTGTCAGGGCTCATCAACATAGTTGCGGTGCAAGAACTGCTGACAATGAATCAATTGGAAAGAGCCGAGGTGGAAATTCTACGAAAATTCATCTTGCAGTCGATAGCGGAGGGTTGCCTGTTTATTATGAATTATCCTGTGGAAATACGCATGATATCGTCCATGCAGAGTCACTCGTAGCTAATTGCCCAACAAGTAATATGGTTGTCGCAGATAAAGGCTACGACAGTGAAAAACTGAGAGCGTTTGTTCGTGATAATAACGCTACACCCGTTATTCCACGTAAGGGCAACAGTTTAGTAGGCAATGAAGATATTGACTGGTGCATGTACAAATATCGGCACTTGGTTGAGAATGCATTTGGCCGTATTAAGCAATATAGAGGGATAGCCACGCGGTATGAAAAGCTTGAACGAAATTATCATTCAATGCTCGCTTTAGCATTTACTATGATGTGGCTACCAATGTGGGCTGATTGATATATGTACTACAAAGATCAACAGCCCCTAGTAAAGATCACTTTAATATTGCTAAAGTTACAGCCTGATAATGCGTTTAAGTCTAGTTTGCTATTTGTTATACAAATAAAATAGTGACAAATTATGTCCTTTGCCGCCCTACGCTCTTTAAGCACAAACAAAATACATGCTATAATCGCGGCCTTTCCAAGTTAACAGCAATCTGTATAAGCGAAATTATTCATGAGCGAAAATAGTCACATTAAAGTCATTGTTGGCATGTCCGGCGGTGTTGATTCTTCTGTATCTGCATATTTATTACAACAACAGGGCTACCAAGTAGAAGGCCTGTTTATGAAGAACTGGGAAGAAGACGACAATGATGAATACTGTGCCGCCGCTGATGACTTAAAAGATGCACAAGCCGTGTGCGACAAATTAGGTATTGAGCTTCACACAGTAAACTTTGCTGCTGAATACTGGGATAATGTATTCGAATACTTTTTAGCAGAGTACAAAGCCGGCCGTACACCAAACCCAGATATAATGTGTAATAAAGAAATTAAATTTAAAGCCTTTTTAGAATTTGCGGCTCAAGCACTCGGTGCTGACTTTATTGCAACTGGACACTACGTTCGCCGTGAACTTCGCGATGACAAATACGTAATGTGTCGCGGACTTGATAATAATAAAGATCAAAGCTACTTCTTATATACCCTAAGCCATGAACATATTGGCCAAACGTTATTCCCTGTAGGTGATATCGAAAAACCAGAAGTACGCCGCATAGCAGAAGAACAAGACCTAATCACGCACGATAAAAAAGACAGCACCGGAATTTGCTTTATCGGTGAGCGTAAATTTAAAGATTTTTTACAAAAGTTTTTACCAGCGCAACCTGGCGTTATCGAAGACACTGACGGTAACAACGTAGGCGAGCACGAAGGCTTAATGTACCACACGCTTGGACAACGCAAAGGCTTGTTAATTGGTGGTATGAAGGAAGGTTCTGGCGAACCATGGTACGTAGTTGATAAAGATTTAGAACGTAACGTACTTGTTGTTGGTCAAGGTAAAGATCACCCTCGCCTATACAGTAATGGTCTTAATGCAAACCAATTACATTGGGTAGACCGCGTTGGCCCTAAAGGCACCACTCGCTGCACAGTTAAAACACGTTACCGCCAAGAAGACTTAAGCTGTACCCTACTTGTAGGTGAAGACGGCATGGCTC
>NZ_AUTL01000209.1:0-31445 GCF_000498015.1 Pseudoalteromonas sp. TAE79 | reverse complement strand
TCTGTCGACTGAGTTCAATACCGTATTGCTTAAACATCGCTTCCTGGCGATACAGCGGTAACCCGTATTGGTATTTACTGGTGATAAGCTGACTGAGCAAACTGCTGGTTGCAATGCCTTTGTTGATGGGCATGGCAGGCATTGAGGCTTGTTTAATCTGTGTCTGAGTTGAGGATTTATCACAGTGACGGCAGGCGTATTTAGGCCTAATATGCTCAATCACTTTGATTTTAGCGGGTATGAACTCAAGCTTTTCTGACTTATCTTCACCCATTTTATGTAGCTCACCGCCACAGCAATCACAGGTTTTGTCGATGATGTCGTGAATAACCTGCTCACGAGGTAAGTCTTTTGGCAGTGCCTTACGCACCGGCTTTTTACGGGTATAGCTAATGGATTGTTGCTCTGCCTCAACTTCCTCAACAATTTCTTCCACTTCATTGAATAACTCGCCTTGCCCGGCAAAGCCTTCAGCACTTTTGCCGAATTGTTTTTGTTGGGCCAAGCTCCAGCGCTCTTCCAATGCCGCAATCTGGGCATCCTTCTGCGCTAACAGTTTTTCAAGTTCAGCAATGCGCTGTTTAAGGGCGAGTTCATTTTTCATGACGCCTATTTTAAGGCATCATCAAAGGCTTTGCAGTGCTAACTGAACTCACTTTGATGATCATCAATCGATCGCAAATATTAAAGCATTTTCTTACCTGCGACATCAATTTTACTGTGTCCAATCACATCATAACCCGATAATAACCAGTGTAATTGCTGCTCGCTTAAGGTCATGGTGGGTGACATGAGTTTGGGCCATTTGAACTTATGCTTATCTAATCGCTTATACCACAGTGCAAAACCGGTGTTATCCCAGTAAAGCAGTTTGAGTTTGTCACGGCCTTTATTACAAAACACAAATAGCGCACCACTGAGCACGGGTAGTTCAAGCTCTGCTTCCACCAACGCCGCCAGACCATTAATTGATTTTCGAAAATCAACGGCATCGGCACATAAATAGACGGTGGGTACATCAACGAACATCCTCATACCGTTAGCCCTTTAATAATGGCAACGATATCGGCCGTCGCTAAATCGATAGGAAACGTGAGTTGGCCGGTTAGCGTATCAAACTGCAGCGTATTTTGACGAGTTTGCGCGCAGACTTCAGTAGTTTGTTTTACCTGGACAAAACGTGATGATGTAAGGCACTGCGTGTGCACTGGCAAGGTGGAATTAGGCTGGTCTTTTGCCAGTAAAGCACGTTGTTTATAATAAGTCGTAATAGCGACATTATGGTGTTGGCAGAATTCAATATTAGTACCACTAAACGTACTGCGTTGCAGCAAAAGCTGCTGCCACTGTGCGCTTGTTCTGTAAGTTTTCATCACCTGCTCCGAATTTATCATTGAGCAGGTATTTTTAGATAATCAGAACATCGATGCTAGGTGTGGTTCGCTAGACGCTTACGGTATACTTGACGAAATGTTTAATGCTGAAGAATGCTTCTTTGTTGAAGTTGTTGATCTTCAAGATGCAAAAAACGTTTGGAATTATTATTTAAAGCGCCAAGCCGACAGTTCATCTTTTATTGGGGGTGACGTATTCATTAACTGCCAGTGTATTGCCATATTCTCGACAAATTTAAGGTGTTGGAACCCTCTCACAAAGGTAGCTTATTATAATAAGCTACCTTAAAATACTGAAATCCTGACGTAGTTGTCGGAAGACATTAATTTGAAACTTTTTTGCCTTCCCAGTTCGTTCCTTTTGTGTCAATAGAAGGTATGCATGACAATCATGATCAATACTTAGATTCAATCAACGTGCCTATCCAAAGAAAAATTGTGACAACAAAGATTGAAACTCACTTTTGGACAAAAACGCTTCAGAGTCGAATGACAGCTCTGTGGCAACAGCGGACACTCATAACCTTAGTCACTTGTTATGCATTTTCTGATTCGATATACCTGCATTTTGGAAATGCGCTACACCCTAAAAACTCGTTTCCAGCAGTTTTACCCTTTTTAGATGTTCTAGATATTAATTCTGAAGAACACTTAGGGCAAGTTTTAACAGCGGGGGCTTCTAACTCTTCTAACTCTACTAAAGGATGATTAATAGCATCATTTTGTAAGTTAGGTAAATATTGACTAAGTGCTTTCTGAATATCATTTACTGTATATGTGGCTTTAGCAACAAAACGTATTAAAGGAAAGTTAGCCGATTTACATGCGCCCTCTACAAAAGCATCTCGTTCTTTTTGTTTTGATTTGTTATGAGAACTGTCATCTAATTCAATGGCGCATAAAACTGATAAGTCGGCTTTATTGCAAAGAACAAAGTCAAAGTGCTTACTAGAAATTTTATTAAATGCTTTTTGCCAAATACTTCTCGCTGTTCCTTTTTTGGGAGTAAGAATATCTGCAACTCTAACCTTACCAAAAACAATAGTATCATCATCAATTGCTTGATTCAGAACACCCAAAAAGGATCGTTCTGCAGGAGTAAATAATACATCTAGCTTTCTGTAAGAAAATTCTGATTGCTCATCTGAACTTTGAGAAAGACGCTTCATTTTAATTTTAAAAATGATAAAAAGAACAACAGCAATTATTGCTAATATAATAAATTTCACGAGTTTTCCTTAATACATAACAGCTTATTGAACACCATTTTGGTGGTTTATAACACACCAAAACGGCGTGTATTACATACCTTGACAATTTCACCAATAATTACCTTTGTAAACAAGTAATTAAAATAGCTAGGAAGTAAGCTTGTTATTTTGCACCAAAGCGGCGGTTAATAATGTTATCGGACAAAATTAGGCTCCTACTCAAAAAAGCGGGAATAAATTTAACTTTTTCAGTGTCTGGTTATCGCTCAAAGCCGACCTATAAAGTAATTACTTTAACACGTTTGGGGCAAAAGCTTGTTAGAACAAAAGGCAGACTGAGACAAATAGCATCGAAAAGTTTCGAACTTTATTGTCATGGTTTTAGTATTTATTGTCGAGTTTCATAATTAATGTCCTCCAACAGTAGTGATCCGTACAAGGCATTTTCAGTGGTTGCACGTTTAGTGTTTAGTTATATCGTATTTATAAACTTATTTACGAGGGTTACTAATGAAAAAAATATTTATATTGGCTTGCCTAATCTCTGCGATTTGGAGTACTGAACCGATCACAGCTCAACTATTCAATAACTACAGTTATATAACTAATATGCCCGTTATTCGTTCCGCAAAAGTTATAGTAAAAGATTTTGTAGCAGACAAATTTGGTGATGATGTGGATGGATTTGAAATAAATAATGTATTTGAAAAATTAGAGAGTGCATGGGATGATTTACTCTCTAATTAACATGCAGTGTATTGGCCTATAACTAGGCCTTTTATATTTCTTTACC
The DNA here is from genome assembly GCF_000498015.1 of Pseudoalteromonas sp. TAE79. Taxonomy (NCBI): domain Bacteria; kingdom Pseudomonadati; phylum Pseudomonadota; class Gammaproteobacteria; order Alteromonadales; family Pseudoalteromonadaceae; genus Pseudoalteromonas; species Pseudoalteromonas sp. TAE79. The sequence continues at coordinate 28,047 of NZ_AUTL01000209.1, read as the reverse complement.
TAACTTCCAGCACTCCATTCCTGTTGAAGCTTGCCTCAGTGTTTCTAAGTTTCCTTTATTAATATCAAGAACTTTTTCATCTAGCTGTAGGCTCTCCCAAGACGATGGTGAATCACTTGTTATAGTTGTGGTGCCAATCACTTTATAAAGCCGCTGCAGTCGCTCTCTGTTCGCATTAACCTCAAACTGTGTCTCTACATATTCTTTCTGTAGGTTCTGGCAATCAGATTTCCATTTAGTTAATTCACGAGTCCCAATCTCTTGTTCTATCCAATTTTTAAAGACGTCATACTCAGTATTAAACTCTAAGTAGTCAAAGTTCGTTTTATGAGTAGAAATTTGAAGTGGCAAACACTGCTTTTCAAGCTCGTTTATCTTCTCGCTGATAATCGCAACACCTACATTTAAATGATTTGCCACTGCTTGTTCGTTGTAGATTGTTATTGCCAGTTTTTCTACGTCTTTTTTTTGCGCTATGAACATGGAATTTAAGCTTGGGGTTAACTCACTTATATTTGTTTCAATACCTGATAAGGACACATAACAATTTAAATCTTTTTGCTCTTTATCCGAAAGTTCTTTAACAGTGTTTATTAATGATGTTAGCTTTTCGCCGTTTCTAGCGTCACCCTTGTATGCTGGTGGTTCTTGGTGGTCAGGTAATATTTGAACGGAATGAGCGCTTAAACTCAGTGATGTTACTAAAAGTAATGGGATAACGCCTACGGACTTAATCATTTTACCTCAATATATTCCAAGTGCTTAATTGACTACGCATTTAAAGAAATGCGTTAAAAATTTATTATCAAGTTTAAAATTATAAAAAGCAATAACCGCTAATAGCCTTTAATAGTGTCTCAATCATCAAATCATAACTAAATGAAGGTTTATCCCCAAGAGTCTGTGGTTGCGCGTTTAGTAAATTGGTTTTAAATGGAATCATTATTAGCAATTATTGAAAAGGTTTAACTTTGATGAACAAAAATACAATGGCTGATTTTTCACTGGATACTTTAGTATATGTTTATAACTGTGCTGGTGAATTTGTTTTAGAGAATACATCACCACTCCATGATTTAGAGAAAGCAAAAGAACTGTTAAACATCAGCGAAACTCTTTCAGGCTTTGAATATTCTGTTGTAATGCGTTTTGGTGTAATGGGTATTATTGCTGAGCAAAAGTTCAGTGATGAATATAACAGAGATAAGGTGATCGATATTATGGGACCTCTTTACTCACAATTTAATGGTTCACATGGAGTGTCAGTTGGATTACTTGAAAGCGAAAATGAATTATGGCCACAAATATTTATCCCTGCAGACGTTGTTTTCAATAATCCAAAGCTCTTAAATCTAATTATTGAGAAATACGACTCTGCTATGCAAAACATAGAAGTTATCTACTAAATAAAGGGCTAAATCACACATTTATCTTGCGCCATCAAATTTTAGCGTTTAAATTACCCTCAGTTTAATCACTCTTTTAACGGAGGGTAATATGATATTGGTAATAGAGATAATTGGACTATACTCAATTATGACTGCTAGCTGGATAACTTACGCCTTTTACGCAACAAAAGATAAAACGTAACCTCTAATTAAAGAAGTTACGTTTACTTCAATCGGCAACAACTACATTCATAATTTCAAACATAAAGTTAGAAACTCCAGATTTATTATTTTCGTAGGGCAATACAGGTACTATCACTTTCCCTCCAGTTCCTGTTAAATCGTAATCCCAACTATATGTCTCACCGGGCTCGACCTTTTTTCCCATAATATTAACTGAAAAATCTGAGTCAGAACGTAATGTAAAGTTTACTGGAGTCGAACCACTTAAAAGCTGCCCATCATTCCCCCTAAGCGACGATGTTGTTATTTGGTATAGTGGTGAGTCATTTCGTGTTAATAGCAGCTTATTGCTCGTTAGAAGTACCCCATCTTCTAATTCAACAACGTTTGCTGGTATATATTGAATAACAACTGTTTTGAAGCTTTTATTTAAATACTCATCCTCTGCGTCAATAGTCAAATTGTAACTATCTTCTCTCTCACTCACAGGAAATAGACGCGGGTACTCAAGCGTGAATTTATTTTGTTCTTGCTCAATCCAATCTAGCTTTACTTTATCTTTAGCTGGGCCGCCGGTCATCTCTATAGATGTGATATGAGATTTACTTGCATCCGTTAAGATAATACTTAAGGACTCAAGCCCTTTTACAATATCGAAGTTTTCAAGATTATCAGTTTGGTTTACAACGCTTATGGCTGGTGGTGTATTATCACTCTTTAATTCGCCAACAGTTTGTTCTGCTTTATTGCCCGCACTATCGTAAGCAACTGCTGATATTTCATACTCACCGTCGGGCAGTGACGTTAAGTTTGAGTTAAATATAAAGTAAGGACTTTGTATTTGTTCAACGTTTGAATTTATGATTGTAGTTTCACCCGTAACTTTATTTTTTGCAGAGGCCACAACTGCAGCTATTCTAAAATCACCATAAGGATTGAAACCGTCATGGTTCCAAACTTTACCTGAGACAATCTTATTTACTTCATCTAGTGATGTGCTCTCAAATTTAGGCGGGGTAAAATCAAATTTAAATATAACAGTGTATGAACCGAATAAACTAGTTCCTTCCTTGTAGGATTGAATACCGTAGTTTGTATGTATGATTTTTCCATCAAGTTCTTCTAGCTTAGTGTTGTAGGTAATAGTGCAATTATCTTGGCCAGATGGCACTGTACAACTGGCTGAGCCAAAATCAGAAACCACTCTTTGATTGTATGACTGAGGTTTAACACGTACATTGAGTGACTTTAATTCTGACCAATTACTAGGGTTCCCTACCATTGCGTTATAATAACCTCCCTTAGGCAAAGTGCTTCTTAACGAAGACTGAAATGAATTCAGCTCACTTCCAAGCTCAAAAGACTTATCATCAAAAGTTATAGTAGCCCCATAAATCGTAGCTGGGCGCGCATCTTCGCTAAAATTATTACCTATATTGATATAACCCGTGCATAGACTTCCAGCGGAGACCCTTATACCCGTTAACGCGCCAGTATCTGTAGCTATTTTGCTAACTGTTTTATAATAAGCGTATTGGTCATCAACAGCTATTGGCGTCGTTTGAGTATCAAAATTACCGTAGGTTATGTCATAACCGTAAAGGTTGTTTTTTACGCGACTCACATCAATTGGAATGCGTAGAATGACTGAAGTTGGATTGGTTGGTATAACATCCCCAGGAGTAAAAGCACGAAACCCCTGTGTATTTGGAATACCGGGAATGCCATTAGATGTTGGATCTAATATCCCTATTGGTTGCTGAAAAGTATCCCTGTACGCACTAAGAGGCTTATCTTTGCCAAAGTCACACGTTATCCATTGATATTCCTTTTCCTTATCCACGATGTTACCCGCTTCATCTTCTATACTTAACTTTACTTTTACCTCTGAACTGTAATGAGGAAAAAGCCCCTGTAAACCGTTTAGCAGCATCGTGTAGTTGGGCCTTTGAAAAATGGCTGAGGTACCTGAAATTACAGCCTCATAACTTCCAAATTCTTCCCACTTTCCGTTTTCTTTTTCATAGACAATGTAAGAGGCGTTCTTTATCGGTGCACCAGTAATATCAAAGCTGTTTTCTATTGATAATGTTTCCCTTACTGGCAAAGTTTGCTCTCCGTTAAAAGTCCATTTAGGGTCGTTGTACTTCTTAGACGAGTAGAGTGCTTTATACTCACCGATTTCAGGTCCTGATAAATCAATATACACATCTAAACCTTCTGATTTGACTAGCAACCCGTCAATATCATAAACATTTTGAATGATTTCATATCTAGTATTATCTGATAGCGTCGGTAATGAGTAAACTTGGCCATAGAAATCATTACCCAGCGAGTTCGAGATGCGATCTTTAACAGTTATATAATCAGACTTTTCATCATAGATAACGAATCCCGCATTTTTTTCCTTTACTATAATTTCTGTCTTTCTATCTAACCCCGCAGATACACCAATCTTTATATCTGATTTTTTGTTTATAAAATCCTGTGGCGAAATAACACCTCTATCAGGCAAACCGAAATAAATTATTTCAGCGTGGCTTGGGCTTATGAAGCAACTAGATGCAACTAAACCAAATAAAGTCTTTTTCATGGCATGGCTTTTTTGTGAAACATATTTCAATAATAAGCTTAGATTCACCTGTCTGCGGCGATTTTACAGGGCTAATACTAACTACAAAATAATTTTATTATTATTAATTTGATGTATTGCGGGATTTTTGATTGAAAGTAATCTATTTAAATTACGAGTAAACTGGAGTGCGCTATGCATTTTTATAACTACAAAACTGGAAAATTAACGTTATCGAAAAACCCTATTACAGAGGCTAAATCCCCAGATACGCCATTACGCCTTCTATTAGAAACCCTATCGCCATCTCTTAGAAGTCGGTTTAAAGGAGTAAAGCTAAACCCTAAGCTGGGTTTTAACACAGCCACCAGCTTTTACACAGTTGAGCAGTTATACGTGTGGCTTGGGGGTTATAATAAAAAAATTTATGGTAATCAGCGCCTACCTTATATGTCATATTTGATTACTGGCTTTAATCGTAAGTTAGAAATTAATGATTTGATCTTGAATTGTGCCCAATATCCGCAAGAATATATTAAGCAGCCTAACAACATATGACAGAAAATTAAGCACCCATCAAACGCATTCATAGAGTGTTTGCTTTGTACAGAGCAATATATTTTACGGGTGCATTATTTCTAAGGGCTGGTGGATTACTTACACAATTCATTCTTTCTAATCTTAATAAAACCGCCCTCTAAATCCCAGCCTGAATCTAACGCTTCATGTAATGGTGTCATTACAAGATGGTCCAGATTACTGACTAAATTTATATTTGTTATATTATGTTCTGAAGGAATGGCGAATACATTGTATCCATTGACCTCAGAATAAACGAGCCATGCACATATCTCTATAGGTAATGGTTCGTGGTAATTTTGTCTTTTGATGGAGCTATGCTTTTCAGCTAATCTTGGTAGTAACTTAGTCGCCAAATCTACAGACATTGATAATTGATCAATATCATCATTTGCCTCCCCACTAAAGCGTCTACAAGCAATAGGCAACCACACGTTTACGTGAGGCGTTATACACACCCAAGGAACGAAATGTGGGTTATCTATAACAGACTCCCCGAAGGTAACAAGAGGCTTAAGCATTCCCCTATTACATGATTCTGAAATTAGTATATAAGAGGTAATTTCAATAAATTCAGATAATTTCAAACGGTATTCTACGGGGATAGAGTTTGGCATTATTAGCTTTAAACTACTCATCGTAGCTGATAGTGAATCTATAAACTCACTATCACACGGTATTGGTTTAGGCATTAAGCAGTTTATATAACTCATTACTTATCCTTGTTAATAAATCTTCCTAATTATCATATTACATTAAAGCCTTTAATATTTCATCGCGAAAGCCTAATCCATCGGTAATAACCCAATCACCCTTTCTAGCCATCATATCTTTTTGTGTGTTTATGCTTAGAGAGTCAATCGCTTCAGCAATAATTTGCTCACCTAATAATAAGTCGAACATTAAAAATACCAGCTCTTCATCTATAGCTTTTAGTTCGCGCTTATTTTTAAATGAAAATTGAATAAGTAACTTTTCGTTACTAGGGTTTTTCTTAATTGCACACTTAGCATTAACTAGACAATCAGATGTTTCACCCGCGATACTAGGCATTCCATACTGTCTACATAGATCTAACATCCAATTATCTGTTACCTCTAGTTCCCAGCCTAATGCCGGTAATCTATAAGGAGTAACCATAGACTTTAAATTTGCAGGACAATTCTCAGCAATTTTTATAGCAGCTTTACGACCTTCACCTTTTTCTTTAGACGTTACTATAATTGCATCAACCTTTGCTTCTAACATTTCAATGTTGAACTCTACTTGTAAAGCTGGGTGTAATTTCTTAACCTCTTCATTAATAACGTTGTAGCGTAGTTTAAACTCTTCGTTGTGCCCCAACTTAACGCATTGCTCAAGATAGCCGATATGTGATGGAAATTTAGCCCAAAATTCATTAATACTCTTCATTTACTATTGGCACCTTTTTGATATTTTATTTTTACTAGGTTTACTAAGAACCCGAAAGCTGAATCTAAGTTAACGCACTCTTTAAAACGCGCAACCCGTAAATAATTAAAAAAGGGAAGCATTGCTTCCCTTGGCTGGTGGATATTAATTTTAATTATCGATTAACTCGCTAGCATTTTTTCAAGCTCTTCTTCACTGTAATACTGGTCATCTTCTTTAGTCACTTTACTGCTGTTATGCTTTTCTTTATCTATTACAGCCTGAATAGCATTCGCAATAGTCATGCCGGCCGATCTAAATGAGTCGATAGCTGCCAATTCATTACCATCTGTAGTAAACATTAACTGCTGGTATCTTGGTACGAACAACCGGCAAACTTCACGAGCACTACCTGTACGTATATAAAGCTCTGAGTATTGGCCTTTTACAGTATGCACAGATTTCAACAAGGCGAAGTCCGTTTCATTACCATCAAACTGTTTATTAGCACGTACCTTTTCTATTACTTCAGGTTCTTGTCGTAGAAACACTTTAAATTGGGAATTATCAGCCATAGCCCGACCAACTTCTGTTTCGTATGCATCTGAGATAGACTGTGTTATACATATACCTGCAGCCTGATATTTTCGGAACCGGCGCCAGCCAGCTTCAAGGAATTCAGCCACTGCCAAACCTGCCCCCCCTTTTATCTTAATGTACTCCCAGGCCTCGTCTAAAATAAATAACTTATTACGATCTTTTCCACTTAAGAACATTTCATGTTGAATACAACTTATGCATTGAAGTAAAACTGCAATCTGTAAATTTTTTCTTGATTTTAATTCTTCTAATTCAATTACAACAAAGTCACCTGAGAAATCCACTGGAGGATTTTTATCATCAAAAAACTCTCCGTAAGGTCCACCCACACACCATGGCTCTAATTGGTACCCAATATCTTGAACTCGTGGATCAGGGTCAATTTTACATAACCCTGCAAAGTCATCAATTGTAGAGTCGTTTCTTTTCTCTTCCCATAGCATATTCAAAAGCACATTCATTCGTGCAGTTTGATAATCGGTTAAAGTACCTGAAGGTGATGCCATAAACTTTAATAAAGACAAAACCATATCGCCTTGGCCATCTTTACCAGCAAACTCGTGTATTGACTTGAACGGGTTTAATGAATACTTAAAATTAGCACCAAATTCTAAGAAACGCCCGTTATAGAGCTCACATAACTTTTCGTAACTTCGTCCAACATCGATAATGAATACACGCCCCCTATCTAGTGGTTTTTCGTTAGCTGGTAACTCTTGATCCCTAAACAGATTACCGCCACCTATATTTCCAGATGTAAGAACGTTTGATACTAAGTAGTTTATCCAAAATGATTTACCAGAGCCTGAAGCTGCTGCAGTAAACATATTGTAGTTACCATCTGAGGTGAATGGGTCAAAACAAAACAACTGACCGTCACGCGTAACCAGGGGAACTGTTGGACGACCTAAGCCATTACCTTTCCAAGATGCTATCATTGGTGTAATGAACTTTAATGTATCTGACGTAAAACGGTTGAATCGGTGAAAGTTTTTAACACTCGCTTCGTCTAGGCCCATAGGTAGTGATGATAGATACAGTGGTAAACAAATATATCTGTCCTCAACAAACTTCCACTTTCTCTTTGATGCGAAAGATTGAACATCCATAACTGCGCGTTCAGCATTCGCTCTGTTTTCACTAAAAACAGTCATCTGCAAGTAACAGTTGGCTACTTGAGCGCCCTTATGCTCCAAAGATGAGTAAAATGCATCATAATCTTTCTTTTGAAACCTAAGTCTATCTACCCATTTAGCTAGTGGACCCGAAGCTTGGTGAGTTAACCAGCTACGGTTTTTAACAAACTCAGCATTTGCTTTTTCTTGATTGGGAAAGTGAATATTTAAGGTCATTAAAAATGGTTCTCTTAAACCTTCTCGCCCTCTTCTCCAATCACAAACTAAATCATACATATCACCAAAGGTCAGAACTTCAGGGAAACGTTGAACTGATAGCAGCTTTACAAAAGAACCCTCGCCATTTTCACTGTCACCAAATTCTATACCGTCTTGATGAACTACAGCTCGGTTGCCCCTTTCCATAACCTGATAACGAAGTGGCAAACCCGCATCGTGGCCACAAACCCCTTTTCGCCAATCAGCATCTTTACCTTGGTTATGTATAATCTGCATTCTATGGACATACAACTCAGCCGTCATATCCTGCGGGTGGGCACCAATAGACTCAAGGGTAGATTGTAATTGTAAATACATTCTACGCATTGACTTGAGCTCTTCTTTCGAAGGCTCTTGTTTCTTAGTAGGCATTTTGAACGAGACCCAAACTTCATAGTCACGAACTTTAAGGCCAGTTGCTTCATGCAAAGGACTATCTACGCTTGCTTCATAATATTTATGTGTTGTTCTACCAATTTCATCATAAAGCTCACCCATCTCACCTTCAGCTCGACCTTCACGGATATTACCAAATCGGTCTAAGATCCACTTAATATATGGCGAACCAAATAGACTTACTTGCATAAAACTATCATCAGGGAATTGGCGTTGATATAAGTCATCAAGTGCGTTCATTAAATCAGAGTTCACACCTGTCAGTGGCTGGCATATAAAGGTAAAACCAATATACCCACCATCTAATATATAACCCTTCATTTCTGGTATGTATTCCAACACAGGTAGAACATCCCCGTATTGGTTGTGAGCTATTAACCCATTATACTTGTCTAATATTCCAGCCACGATATAACCTTATCTGTTCACAGCTTTACGCTGAATGATGCCCATGCCGTTATCACCTGAAGGGTTGTTTTTATGCTCTTCGGTAAGCGATTGCTTTCTGATACTCAAAGGAGTAATTCTTGCTGGATTTTCACTTGCGCCTCGACCAATAACCCATTTACGCTTTTCTATTTCTGCGTAGGTGTAGCCTGGCATATGCAATCTACCAAAATCATCTTCCCAAGAATTAACTAACACTCTAAGTATCTTCGCCTTCTGCCTTACGGCAATTGGTTCTGGTGCTGCTAACGTATCTCTGTTCTGTTTATAGTCTGTATAAATGGCTCTACGCTCTTCAGGTGTTCCACCCGGATATTTAGGCGTAACATGCACTTCATCACCATCTTCATTGATTACTGTATGGCCCTTGCTTTTCTGCTCTTTAATTTTGTCTTCGTTGGTTAACGAATTTTTATTATTAGTCATTTCCCAAACATCGCGGGCACTGGTACACGTTACACCGCCGTTTATAGCTTCAGGACACTCTGTAGGTGGTTCACCTACTTCCAGAAAGCTAGCACAACCACTCAAGGTGATAAGGGCAAGCGATATAATGTATGGTTTCGTGAGGCTTAACATGTTATTTGACATTAACTGTTCCTAAGTTTTCTGTAGTTCTAGACATAAATTCTTCTAAGCTATTAGGTGTGCCGGGGTTTTGTAATCCATCGCCTCGTATAAGATGCGGTAAACCTTTTATGTGCAATAAACTTGCTAAACCAAGGCTCTTAACTATTGGACTCCGATCACATGTTGCAAACAGATTTCCTTCTGATGGTTTACCATTAATTAAGTCATTTAGAGATTGCTCTTGATTCTTACGGCACCATAATTTTGTAGCCTCAATCTGTGATTTATCACCAAGCAACGGTGTCAGTACGATTTCAAATGAATACTTATCTGCTAAAGCACGCATTTGGTCGAAAAGCTTTTGATTATAATCACCCAGTGGATCTACAAGGATAGTTACATCAGGTAGCTTTTTGTTTGCACCAAATCTGTAACTAGCTAAATCGCCTTTTTTTATTCCAAACCGAGATAATGTGACCAACCATGAGGCTTTTGCATCCGAGAGAGTTTTGATTGGTCTTTTATTCCATAAGTCATAGACTTCTACATCACCACGTATAGCTATACGTGCATCCGTATCCATTAATATATGGTGGCCATCTTCTCCTTCCATCATTACCAAATTATTGACTGGTAATATGTGAGTCCAATTAAGTTTATTGAAGCTATTCAAAGCGTTTTTTATATCTTGGTCACTCATTGAATCAGTTAGTGCTTGTCTTGCGTCTACCGCAGTATTCTTTGTCTTTGCGATACGCTCAGCTTGTTCTAGTAATGGATCAGCAGCAACCGAACAGCATACTAACAATGTTACACTAACGCTTATAATTGATTTTGAAAGTTTAAACCGCTTCAATTTAATTCCTAATGAATTACTAATGTATGAAGTTTAATTTAAAACAAAACGCGATACGTTGATTTTGTAGGCCTATATAAGGGGAGTTATTCAAGGGAGGGTTAAAAAACCCTTAATTATGTATATTAAGGGCTGTTTGTTTAGTTCAGTAATTCGTTTGTCATTTTAAGAGTATCTTCAGCCTCTGAGATTTCGGCACTTGTCGGAACTGTAAATCCAACATCTACCATGCCTTCTATTGTCACGTAGTAACATTTAGAATCACTTAGCTTAACTCTCTCACAGGTTTTTAATTCTTCAGCTAAAATGTTCGTACTAACTACTTGTGGTATAGAAGAGTTTTCATCTGTATCCATGCCACCAGCACCAGTCATATGAAGAGTGAGCGAGAATTTTTTTTGGGCATCAAGTTGTAATTGCTTATTCGCTTTGTTTATAGCTCGTAAACGCCCACTTGATTCTGTATCAGAAGCTGTAAGCTTGTATTCTACTTGGCTTTCTACTCGTTTGTGATTGCTCTCTGCATTCACGTTTAATGTTGTACAACCTACTAATAATAAAGTAAATAATGTTTTGGAATGTTTGTGCATGACTGCGACTCCTAGCTAACTTGCTTCTAATTAGAACAGGTTTGTATTCTTCTGCAAGTTCTCTTTGATACTCAATACAGGGAGATTAAATCACATTTATCTAATCCCCGCTGTTTGCGATTATTTTTTGTTTAACATCTCTTTCATTTTTTCTGGAGTGGGTACTTGACCGGCATAATTACCAGTGTCACCAATAACAGAGGCTTTATCTATTACCAAGTATCCATTTTCGTTATAGTACTGTATTGATGTCTCAACAGCTTTAAATGCAAGCTCATCTGAACGCCCCGCCCATTGCATTGCCGTCTTTGCTAAGTCTAAGGTTACAATTTTAGGGGTAACCGCAACTTGCTTCGAAAGAAAATCAATCTTCTTATCTAGCTGTTCTATTTTATCTTCATAAGACGACTGTTGTAGGTAAAACATTGCAACTGTAAGTACGGTAACGACGTTGACACCTATAAAGAATGCGAAAACTTTTGATTTATTCATTTAAACTCTCTGTAATTTAAGTGCTTAGACTATTCTAAGCGAATGCTTGAGCCTCGTTGAACAATGAAGTCAATGTTGATGCCCGGATTTACTTCTATATATGGCTTCATTTGTTCTGCGATTTCTATGTAATAATCTGCAAGCCTATTCATTGCATCTCCAGCACCCTGTAAAGCTGCAGAACCAGCTAATGTTTTCATGGCCTCTTGTGATTGAAATACACCATAAGCACCAGTTCTATTATCGCCAATACTTATTGTTGATGTACCAGCAAGGTCTGCGATACCAGCTAAGAAACCAGCCCATGCACTTTTCATAGCAGCTTCACTGTTTTTAGAAACTAAGCGTCCCGGTATTCCATTTCGACCATCGGCACCTACAGCGAATGCATTTAAGTTCGCTTCAACAGCCTTACCTTCATCTGTAACACAACTTATTGCTTCAGCTCTTAAGTATGCACGTCTACTTGAAATATCACCGATAGCAGACGAGATAATTACACATTCACGAATATCAGCTCTGAAGTTATTTGGAAGTAATGCTTCACGTTTTATTCTAAGTACTGATGGAAACGGATCACTCTTTACTGAGCTACCTGTTGGCACATCCATACCAGTTATCAATACACCGCTGATCATGCTTCCTGCAGGTAAAAATAACTCCAATGGCTCAGGTTTTTTTTCCTTAGGCTCTTCTTTAACAATCTCTTCTTCTTCAGGTTTTCTACCCTCAGGAGTTTGATCCAACATGTTGCCTTGGGCATCCTGAAAAAAGTCACCTTTGTTACTTATCGTTCTTATACCAATAGATGAGCTATCGATAGTTTTCCTTGGCACAATTTTCTGCATTGCCCCACCCATTGGATTTGAAGGTGGTTGCATGACAGGGTTATTTTGTTGCTGTGTTACCTCAGGGTTTTTCCCATACATTTGTTTTCCAGCTGGTTCGGGTGAAAATGTATTCTTAACAGGCTTACTTTGACTAATTAAGTCATCATTAGCAGTTTTCTGAATTTCAAGCTCTCGCTCCAAGTCATTTGTCTTAAACTTAAGTGAATCTAGCTCTTTCAAAAAACGGCTTTCCATCATTTTCATTTCTTCTTCGCGCTCATCAATTGATTTTTCGCGCTCTGCCATCTGTCCTTCCATTAAATCGTAAATTTCATCCATACGATTTTCTTCAATAGAATCTGCACCAGATGAAGTAAAGAAATTAGCCTCCACTTTCTTTTTCTTACCAACTTTAAATTCAGTTTTATCTATAGGTTCTCCACCGTTGTCTAAATCATCGGTATTAAATGCAATAGTACACATAACACCAAGTAATACAGCTCCAATACATGCGTATCTAACTTTAGGATTTTCCCATTGTGTAAACAGCGCTGCCTTTATTTTTATAGTATCCATTTCAGGCCCTTAATTAGATGAGGTTAAACGTGGTCTAGCGCGAATTCTTTTCTTCTTCTCAGAGTAAAGTTTGTCACGTAAAATATATAATTCTGTTTCTTCACCTGGCGCAAGAGTCGCTTTATCAAACACACCTACTGCAATAACATCATCACCCAAGCAAAATTCTTCTCGTACCTCACGGAAACCATTAATGTCATTTTCAATTCTTACAACATCAATAATCTCTCTGCCACTAGTCATTCGTTGCCCTACTTCATGGTACATACCCATTTTGCGTATATCACAAGGGTATCTTTCATCTTCAGGTATGGAGTTATCAAGATCGAAGCCTAAAGGTATTTCACCTGCAGCGACCTCAGTTAATAAGTTAGTAGCTCGCTCAACATGCTTTGTATTAACTCGTGGGTCGTCATTAGCTATTGGTCCTTCTTGGACTTCTTTTCTTCGACGTTTTTTTGCTTCTTCTTTTTCTTTATCAGCAACAAACTGAGCGTGCTTGTACTGCATTGATTTTGGCATATCAACTGTCAGTTCGACCATTACAGGTGGAACATCCAAAGGCATTAACGTAAGGCTTACCATAGTTTCAGGCATGCCTCTTTCGCCTATCATTAGTCCAATAGGTGTTTCAGAAATTGGTGTTATATAAATAATTCCATCAATGACTTCTATAGGTACATTTACATCTGAAGTTTTGACCTCGGCTTCATTAAATTTTGTTGCTATTCTATTTTGCAAACCCATTGCTACCGGTATTAACTCACTATTACCGGGTTCTATATTCAGTTTCTGATTTGGTTTGTATTTTTCTCTAACTTGATCAACAACTGGGTCTCTTCCTGCAATGTCAGGAATGATTTTTGTTATAGGTGTGGATTTTCCGGCTCTGCTACTAGCTGTAGTGCCTGGCAGTGGAATACGCTCAGGAGATTGCTTAGTTATAACTTCTGTTGGGTTAATTGGTCTGCCATATAAGTCCGTTTTACCTTCGTTGGCAGATTTAGCTATCGCAACACTTTCTTTCGGAAGCGATTTCGTTAAAGCTTCCATCATTGCATCATCAACGGCCGTGGCTACTGGGGTATTGTCATTAGCATCATCTAACTTAGGCATTTCAACTGCAATTCTTTCAGCATTAATAGGTGTAACTGGAATGTCAGCTGAAATATTATCTTCGTTCGCATGCGCATTAGAAAGTAGTGTCATTGATAAAATTATTGCTACTGAAATTTTATTTAACTTAACGTTATTCATTACTTATTTCCTTCAGCTGTAGCTGCACTGTCAGTTTTTGAATTCTTATCTTCTTCCGCTTTCGCTTGGCGAATTTTACTTACTCGTTTACGAGTGTTTGGTGCACCTTCATACTGAGTGAAGTGCGTGATCTTTGGCATGCCTGAACTCGCAATAATTCTTACTTCGTAAGTCCATTTTTGTGTAGTAGAAGCACCAGTTCTAACTGATACAGTCTTTTTATCGCCATATACCCATACAGTATCTACTTCGCTGTTATAGATTAAATCTAGTGGCGTAAAGTTTTCTCTTACACCTCGAACCTTTAATGCTTGTACTTGCGCTGTTAGTTGTCGCTCAAAATTATCAGCATCTTTAGCCTTAAACATTTTTCGTAAAGTGTCAGCGACAAACGTAGAGTTTCGTTCACTTATATTTCCTGCCAAGTTAGCAACAAAAAGACCCCAACCCGTTTTATATGCTTCACTAGCCTGATTTCCTACAAAGGTAATTTCTTCTGTGAATGTAGGAGGCACCACAACGACTGTTTCATCTTTACTTAACATTCCATAGGTTAGACATACAACTGCTATGGCTAATGCTAGGTTACTTTGCGCCATAATATTGGCCAGTGTAACGCTGTGACTCCAAGATAGGAGTGCTTTTGATTTCTTTAACACCTAACAGTGCTCCTAACGAAATAATTCTCTAACTAATGGGTCTGGCATTGAGCGGGTTGATTTCATTGGCAACGCGCCATGCCACCAAGACATATGTGAAAGTATGCCTTTAGCGTATTTTGCTTTAATTTTTCTAGCTATATAGAAGTAAGCTAGACCTAAAGGGATTGCATAGTTAATTGCGTCAAATGGTACACCTAGTGCAAAAGATAAAATTATTGGTCTAACTTCATCTACGTCCCAAAATATAACCATCATTGGTTCGTTTACTCTAATTGGTAAATAATGCTGATCACCTCTTAACTGCTGATTGTTTTGTTCTTCCATACAGCCTCAACTAAGTATTTTTGACAAAAAAAAGGCGCCAGTAGGCGCCGATTTAAATAGCTATTAACGACCAGTAAGAACTGGAAGTAATGAAGCAGGAGCTTCAAAGATAGTAGCAGTTAGAGATGAATCAATGATGTTGCCAGCGTTAGCTAGAACTAGTACAGATACAACACAACCTGCGAAACCCACTAAGTTAGGTTTAACTGTTGAAAAGAATACAACACCTAGAACCATAAGCATCATTAGGATTTTACCCGGTGCACCACCAGCAATACCCTTAACTTCGCCCCACATATCACTAAACTCACCTTCCAAAGTACCTGTAGCTGCGAAAGCATCGAAGCCAATATACAAAAGAACAGCTGAAGCAAGAACCGCTAAGGCAATCCATAGTGTTTTTGTGTTTTTAGATGAACTTTCCATTGATTGGTGACCCATTACTGCATTAGCTTGCATTTCTTTAACTCTCTATATTGATTTTATAAGATGCTAAGCAACCATTGCTTAACGACCAAAGCTATTAAAACAAATAAAAGAGCCCTACATGTTGATTATGTAGGGCTTTATAGGGGTAGTTATTTAAAGCTTACGTTTTCTGCTTCGCTTTTAACGTCATTTTTGAATGCGTAGTATATTGATTCAGCTAAGCTATCCGTAAAGTCATTGGCATCCATTGAAAATATGTTTGATAACTTGAATTTCTGGCGGCCATGATAGATGTACTTATCTACACCATGACGAGATTCTATAATTTTTTCCAATTCTGTCGGTGTTTTAACCGCATCTATTAAACCTAATTCAGCTGCTTCTTCTCCGGTCCAAATCAGTCCCGAAAATAACTCATCATTGTCAACAAGTCTGCCGCCTCTTCCTTCTTTAACTGCACTAATAAATTGAGCATGCAGTTTATTCAGAATATGTTCTTGTATGAAGTTGCGCTCAAACTCTGATACATCTTGGAATGGGTCAAACAAAGCCTTGTGTTCACCCGCATGGAAAACTCTTTTTTCAACACCGACTTTATTCATGACTTCTTTAAAGCCCCAACCATCCATTCTTACGCCTATAGAACCTACTAAACTAGAATTTGAAGCGTAAATCTCATCTGTAGCACTGGCTATATAATAACAAGCCGATGCACAAACAGTTCTGATTGTCGTATATATTGGCTTTCCATTATTTCCACTATGCCTATAAGACATTATCGTTTTATAGATTTGCTCCGCATCTGTTGGAGAACCACCGGGAGAATTAGCCTCTATAACAATTGCTTTAACTTTGTTATCTTCCATAGCTTCACGGATCAACTTACTTACACGCCAACCATCAGTTTCTTTACTGCCTGTTTCAATAGCACCACTTAAATTAATTATGGCTATATGCGGTCCAATACTCTCACTTGCTGCATCACTAAGAGTAAAGCCTATACTTAAGGCAAGGCCTATACCTATAGCACCAGCTTTAAACTTGCTTATTCTTAAATGCTTTGCACTTTCTTGGGAAATAACTTCTGGTAAGGTGCCAACTTCCTGTTTGGCTTTTTTATTAAAAATACGACTGAACATCCTATAACTCCGATTGCGCCTTAAACGGCAGTTTATTAAAATATTTTGCTTACATTTGATAATGCATAGCGTAATGAGAAACCTAAAATTAGAAACATAATTGGAGGCAATAAAACTCCAAATATCCCAGCTGCAGGGAAAATGAAATAAATATCAATTATGAAGAAAGCAAAGACACCTGCTTTGAGCCAAATTTTGAATATATTTGCACTCGCCACACCAAACTCATACTGCTTAATTTTTCTCTTGTAATAGCCGTCTGCCGCCATAGCAAAAATCAGTGGTAAACCAAGAAAAAACCAGTGTATAAAGACCGATAACCTATAGCTCGATTGATAAAACATGAGTTTTAGGTTTTCAACTATTCTAATTAAAGGCTTTAACCAAAAGTCCTCTCCTTTAAGGCCACCCGAAGTAACCATCTTCTCCAATGAAGCTACTGTCTGTGTATCTATAAAGGCCCATTGGTACATTTTTGTTGCTCTATTTATTACAAGAGTTGATTCAGACTTACCTATAATTGGCTTCAATGCGTTTATCTCATCTTGCAAAGTAGCTCTGTAATTAGCAGGGTCCATAAAAAGCAATATGTATGCTAATGAGATCATGGCCGTTGCAACAATCATTCTTGGTAGAAATGATTGTTTAGATGTGTTGTGGTTTTCTTCAAACATTTAGGCAGCCTCTTTAGGCTCAGTCAGGAAAGGGATACGCCCCTTTATTTTCCTGCCATCAGCCAACCTTGCGATATATTGTAGATTTGGAAGATCACCCAACATGGTTGCAGGAAAGATCTTTTCTCTTGTTTCAGTGAGCTGCTCTTTTAGTCCACCAGAAAAGTCTGATAAGTCCCCTGCGGTAGAAGTACCTGAGTTTAAGGAAAAGCCTAAAGAGCGAATATTAGCTTCACCAAAATTTTCAGTTGCGTATTCTTGGGTTACGTTGTCATTTACTCGCAAACAAAATAAATTAGATGCTAGACCTAAAATACGGCGCGCTTGTGCCTCGCTAGTTTTGGCGATGTAATCGGGTAAAGTTTGGCTTGATACATAAAGCTCAAATTGCGCTCCACGTGCAACGGCCATCATGTTTATTAAAGGTTCGTTGATACATGCATGCGCCTCATCTACAAACAAACTAACCCTGCGGCCCAGTCCTTCTTCATAGTTATAACGTCTAGCGGATGCAGCACAAACATCTGCAAGTACTAATTTACCAATAGCAGATGCGACCATAGAGTCTGACAGGCTATCAAGGGCTACATATAAGACACCGCCAGTTCTAACCAGCTTATCAATATCAACAATTGGACGTAATTCATCATCTTCACCCATTGTTACTTTCGGTGATAAAAGTTCATCAAGTGGTTTAGATGTAAGTTGCGCGAATAATGGCGCAGTCGTTGAAAGCATTTTGCTCATGTGTTGAGAATCATGAGTAACCATTGAAACCATCCCATCTAAGGCGGGGTTAGCATGCTCTTTCATCAATGTTTGGCTGTAATAAGCAACCATTCCTGCTAATAAATCGCCTTGACCGAGCTTTTCTATTTGAGCACCCATTGTTTTGACCCAATCTTCACCAAGAACATTTACAAATAAACGGTCAAAACAACGCTCAGCTAGCTGTCGCTTACCTGACATTAAGTAATATCCTATGCTCGTTAACTGAGGTTTTTCATCAACGTAATGCATAGCTTCAATAATTTGATATATACATTTCCAAGCGAATTGAACAAAAGGATCTGATTCGGACTCACCCGGAAGTAATGAAGCAATCCTTGATGCTAGTTCCGTTGTCCTAACATATGAACTCATTGGGTCTATGCGGCAGCTCTTACTTGGGTGTGATGGATGAAAGAAATAAAACCTATCCTCCATACCTAAAGCTTTAGTTTCCGCTTCTATTCCCTGGCGCCATGCTGAATCGTTCTTAGGGTCTATAATTATTATTACGTTACCTCTATGTAGCGCACCGCCAGAGAGCATTTTTAAAAGTGTTGTTTTACCAGTTCCTGGATTACCAAAAATTACAGAATGTGCATGGAAAACACTTTCATTTGCATCAACTTCCTTTTCATCGCCTAAACCATGTATCCAAGGTCGTCCACCTAACTTACGTGTAGTTTCTTCGTATTTTTTGGTAAATGGCTTTAAGACAAATGGGATTTTCACTTCTTTGAACTCTGTAGACATAGACATAACTTGATAAGCTCGCTGGGCATGCTCAGGTCCCCATTCAAAACCTTTACCTAAGAAAGCCCTTTCCTTGTTCTTAATGTTATCCTTACGAAACTTTGATAAAGGAACTACATAAAAATAATTTACGAAGATTCTGAATTGACGCTTTAAAAGCGGGTAGCCGCTTTTAAGTCTCAATAAAGAAACTAAAATCATTGTTACGCCAATAATTAAGTGAGCTGGTATTGATGTTTCAAATGCATATCCACCAGCAATTATCGTGAAAAGTCCACCACAGAACCAAATTTGGGCAACTCTCAATTCAAATATTGGACGAAATAGATTTTCCATCCAAAAATGCTTACCTCGATCTACAGCCATATATTTAACCTATTATGTTTTGTTCAATTATTAAGTGTTTGTATTTATTGCCGCTAGGTGTATTCATATCAGCAGAACTCACAGCTAACTCAGTGATAGATTTTTTCAGTTGTACCTCTCTGCCCTTTTCGTTATTTCCATTTAAGTAATCACTAATTAGCCCTTTCAAATAAATAGCCCAATGTTTGTTATCACTAAGTTTTTGTACGTAGTCACTTGTACCGGAATTACCAAGTTTAAATATGTAATCTAATAAACTTTGAACATCTGCAGCGTGTTCGTTTACTGCACTTTCATCTTTTCGAATTATCTTCGATGTAGTAGATTTTGAAGCTGGGTTGCTCTCAGGCTCTGGGTTATTCTCATAATCAAAAATTCTTGCTGATATATTTAAATCAGTAAGAAGCTCATTAGTAGTTGCTTTAACCAATGCGATACACATAAACCAACCCTTACCAAATCTGACCCGTTTTACTAACAAATTGGGCTTTAACTTGTCGTACAATAATCTGCGGTTTCTCTTCAAATCCTCAGTTACCTCCGATACATCAAGTTTGAATATTTCTTGAATAGCCCCAGATTCAATAAACAAGCACTCATCTTTAATGAATACTTCTTTACCACTGGTAAGAGATAACGAACCTTTAGCTAATCCATTACTAATGCGAACTAATAAAATATCCCCAACACTTAATTTTGATTCGTCCTTTTCCCACCACTTTGGTTTTAAAGCAGAGCTTTCTTCTTGGCTCATTGATACTTTCCTCTGCTTAAGCATGCTACTAATTGGACTGTTAGCCTTATGCTTACTAGAAGCAGGCTTTTCTTTCCTATTAGCTTTCTGGGCTTGCTCTTGAACCGACTCTTTTAATTTATTGTTTTCAACATTAGATACCTGGCTTGGCACTTCATCATCATCAGAGAGATAAGACGGTACTTGCAGGCTATCTAATTCAAAATCTGCTTGTTCTACTTGAACTGTTTTCTCTATAACGCTTGTTTCATGGTGTTTATTTTTTATATTACCGGTATCAGCTTCTGATTTATGTTCCGGTTCATTCGCACGTGGAGTATTGGTTACTAGCGCTTTGCCTTCACCTTGGTTTGCAAAGCTCAAACCTTGAGTACTTTTATTGACCTTCGGAGGGGGCGATACTTCTTCTTTTATTTGTTTCTGCTTAATATCTTTTTCATTTGCTAAAGAGACATCTTCAGGCTTACTAGAAGAGCTTTTTTTTGCTTCTTTCTTTGAGCTACTTTTCTTAATAGCTTTAGGCTGTTTTTTACTTTCAGCCGATTTAGTTACTGTTGGTTTATCATTAACTTGTAGAATCTCATTATCTGTACCATCAGCTTCAATTTCTTTCATTGAACCATCGGCAAAGTACTCAACAGACTTACCATCGTTATTTAATCGTAATACGCCACCAACAGATCTTGGTACAGGCATGGTTTCATAAAGCAATCCCGGCCAAGACAAACAAATTACTCTTTCCGGACCTGTTACACCTTCCATATCGGTTGGAGTAAACATGCTATATGTCACGCTCTCATCGAGTCTTTTAACTAGATTTCTTTCTTCAAGAATTTCTAAGATACGCGATGGATTTACGGGAACATCAACTTTGTCATCCTGTAAACGCTGCACAATTAATTGAATAGCTTTAGGCCAACTTAAATATACATCGTTGCCAATTATCCAAACATGACCTTTGGGCTGATTAACTAACCAGTTATCACGCAGACGACGCATAGCTTTAACAATAGCGCTTTCTAGTGGGTAACGACGCTTACCTATCATTTCATGCCATTGTGTTTGAATATCTTTTTCAGTGCTTGCGCTATCTGCTGCACGTACACAGCTCTGAAGATAGCCTTCACTATTTCCGTAATGTGCAAGCGCATGATTTATTGCTATTGGTAATTCATCCGAATTATCCATCAGATAACCTTTAGCCTCAGGTGTCAAAACCCACTCCAAAACAGTTACACTTAAATTTTCGTGTTTTTTATGTCTATGTTCTGGCCTCCATACAACTCTATATCGCTTTACATTATTATCCGTAGCCCATTGAATTAAGTTTGCTAAGTAGGGGTTCCAATCTTTACCTGTATCAACATCATAAACTCGCATGTCATAAAGTACTTTCCCTGCATCATGTAATAAACCGCACACCCAAGCTGCATATTGCCATCGAGGTTTACGAGCTTGCTCTTCATCCAGTTGACCAATAGCAGGAAGTACTTGATGTTGAGACTTTCTGAAACTATTTAGAGCCACCTCTAAACTATGCCTTGCTAAACCACCTACATCAGCATGATGATGATTTTCAGATGCAGGTAACAAATGAACATACTGAATGTAGTTAACAATAACTTGGCGAAATAATGTATCGAAATTCAATTCGTGTTTTAAAGGCTTAACCTTTCCTTTTACCTTCTTCTTTTTAGCTTTTACTTCATCTTCTTTCGGATCAATTAAACCTGAATCTCTATGCATCAATCTTAATATTTCAGATTGAGAGGCAATTATATTTTCAAGTCCAATTACCGGGATGCCCTTAGTCTCAGGTGGATAACGAATCAAATCTTCAATTGATAAATCATTATTATTAGCTGCAGTGTTTTCTACCTTAGAAGGAGCAACTAAGTTAGCCGCTCCTACCAAAATGTCATGCAACTTAAATTTAAGTTGGCTAAGCATATAGAATTCCGTTAAACCGCTACTTCATCAGATGAAGATTTTGACTCTAAATCTAAATCAGCTTTTTTATTATTAACTCCTTGATCATCTTCAGTTCGCTGAACTTCACCTTTAGCTAAAGCTTTCATTAACTCTTTATAGGCTTGTGGTGAGTAAAGACCACCTTTGCGGTTGCGTGATGCATTGGTTACATAATAGATTCGATTTACCATATCTTTAATGGTATTAACCGCCTGACCAGCAGCATTTTCAAGATGAACATCTTCAAGTTGACCCGCAAGCCATAAAAACTCTACTTCAGCTAATACACTATCCACCATTTCAACTAAACCAATGAATTGCCAGAAGATAGGATGAGTGATCTCAATTTCATATTTGTAATTTTCAGGTATTACTGGGCGTGACATTTTAACAACCATACTTTCTGAGTATTTTTCTTGCTGGTGGCTTAATGCATTGGCGCGTTCAGTGGCAACATTCATCACACTTTCAAACCAAGAGTCCAATCGAGATCTTACTTCATTGTCATTAGCTGTTAATTGAATCAAACCAGCTACACGTTGAAATGCACCAGCTGCCGCCCCACCATTACGACTTAAATAACGAAGCATCGCGTCAGATTGGATTTTGACAACGTAAGGAAGTGCTTTACGAGTTTGAACAAATTCATTACGTGAACGTCGCGCTTGTTGTGCATTTTCTTTAGTTACTTCTACTTGATCAGTCATTTGTACTTTCCTCTTCATTAACGTTTTGATTTATCTTATGTACCAATCTTGATAAATAAGCCTTTGAACCATGGATACTCTCTAGCGCATATCTTAAATGTCGAATCTTACCTTCAGCTGCGATAATTAATTCAAGCTCCCAAGGTTTGGCTTTTTTCTCAAATTGACTTTTGTGATAGTAAGGGCCTTTACGAGGAGCGATTCGATCTCCCCAATTTTTTTGCCGACCTCCATACCTGCCCGGGCCATAAACAATCCATTCCGCATAAGTTTTGCCACTTCTAACGGTTAGCCTAGGAGCTATATTTCCTCTTAAATACCCATCAGCATGCCCGGCACTTTTTTCTATATTTCCTAGCTTTTTGTTTTCTAACCTCCACTGTATCCAGTACTCATCTAATACCTCTCTAATTTCCTCAACAATCTTATCTGCAGTTATCTGTAGTTCATCTCTAGCTGCTTCTATTGCTTCCTTTGACATCTCTCCCCCAACTGGGTTTTTAATTCAGTATTTCTGTACCTTATTTATTCGGTGCCGCATTTGGCAGAAGCGGCATATAAACAATTCACAATTACACCTAGTTCGGTGCCGACTCTAGCCTTAGGTGTTTTTTAAAACATACTTGATTCATATAAATGCACCCGAGTTCGGTGCCGCATTTACCAAATCTGTACACTTGCATAAATAACTTAGTTAACTAGTTCGGTGCCGATTCTGCTTTACCTACAAAAAGAAAATTTACTTTCAACTAAATTTTGAAAAATATATTTACCCGAGCTGTCACTGAGTTCGGTGCACAATCCAGTAAACCTTTACCCGCTAAATATCTAACTACCTAAACCAGTTCGGTGCCGTATCTACTAGATAAAGATATGTACAAAGTATTTATATATTTCTGCAGTACTAAAGCTTTTAAAGCTAATGGGCACTAAGTTCGGTGCCGCTTTTGCTGAAATATGCAATATGCAGGAATAAACCAAATATTTAGTTCGGGTAAAACTCTGTGAAGTATTTTCTACTATTAATTTAAGGTCTGTGACGATTAAGCAGTGCTTTTTAGGGGTAGTTAATTAGCTCGTAAAGTTTGCTAATGAGTCTTGATATAGGTTTTGGGGTTAGTAATTAAACTATGCTTTCAAATTACATAGCAGTATCCAGGGGGATATAAGCTTGGTATATGAAGTACCAAACAAGACTCAGCGATATATTCATAAAACTTATCAATGCACACTGGTTCAAGTGCGTACACGTGTCGTCTTAACACTAAGTTTTGATTTAGAAGTAAAAACTGAAGTTTTTTGTTTCTTTTACGGGTCACAAGGTGTCGTAAGGACACCAAATTATAATAAAGCCGTTACTATGAGCTCTTCTCTCCGCTTTTTTGTGCCCTAACGTGTCGTACTGACACGCAAAGCGCGCTTGCGAGTTCAACACAAAGCGTTTATACTTTATTTGTGTTCTAGCGACACGCATGAGCACGCAATTTAAATGGTACGTGTTGTTGTATATAATTTATTGGAGATAATTTAATGACAAATAAGACAGTTGTAAGAGCTTTAGAGCTAGGCTATGGAACATGTAGCGTTGTTACCGGAGAATCGACCGAGGGCTTTATTATAAGAACGTTTCCTAGCATCCCTGTATCAGTGAATCATGGAACGCAAAATCTAAGTGGTGATATTCTTAGCCACCGTAAGACAGTTATAGTTCCCGTTGGACATAATAATTACGAAGTTGGAGAGGATGTTCAAGCATCAGCAGATCCACGCTCAACACGTGTATTAAATACAGAATCTTATATCGACTCAGAACGATACAATGCACTATTTAAAGGTGCATTAAAGATGATACCTGAAGATGAAATAGATCTATTAGTATGCGGGTTGCCTGTTTCTGTAATGCCACGCGCAAATGAATTAAAGAAGCTAGTTGAAGGTAAGCATGACTTAGGTGATGGAAGAGAAGTTACAGTGAAGTCTAGTTGGGTTATTGCACAGCCTCTAGGTGGACTGCTAGCTTATGCCCGTGATGGGGGCCAAGAACGCTTCAATGAGATGCGTTCAGAGAATTTATTAGTAGTAGACCCTGGTTATTTAACAGTTGATTGGTTGGTAACACGCGGTTTAATGAGTAATGAAAACCGTTCAGGTGATTTTGAAGGTGGTATGTCTAAAATTTTAGATAAAGTTGCAGACGCGGCATTAAAAGTTTTTTCTGCCGATGAAAGATTTAAACGAATTAAAGAAGTTAATGTTGAGCTTATAGATCAAGCTTTTGTTTCGGGTAAGTTAAAGCTGTTTGGTCATAAGATGGACTTCCCTATTCATAAGGGTGATGACAAAACACCATCTTTCGATTTTACGGATGCTATAAATTCTGTAGCTGAAAACGCTATCTCTGCTTTAATTAATAAAGTTGGTGATGCCCAAGATTTAGATAGAATATTAGTTGTAGGTGGGCCTGCCAAACTATACGTTCACTCATTACAACAGGCTTTCCCAAATCACACTATACAGGTATTGAATGATTCTTTACGTGCAAATGTCATAGGTTTTCAAGAAGGTGGAAAGCAACGGATGAGAGCGATTGAAAAGAAAAAGGCATTAGCGAAATAACCCAAGGTAAACCTTATGGCAAATAAAGAATCAAGCTCACCAAAAACGCTAAGGTGTAACCTCTATATAAATGAAAGAGACAACCCTGAGATCTATAACGCACTTAAGGGGGTTACATCAAAATCGGAAGAAGCACGTTTTTTAATTAGGCTGGGGCTTATGGTTCGGAATGGGCAAATGACCATAGGTGGTCAGTCTAATAACAACGAGCTAAAACCTGAATACAATGAAACACTTGAAGAGCTTGAAGAGCTTGAAGATGACACTAAATACAAAAGTGATAAATCTCAAAGTCAATCCAAAACAGCTAACAGCGACTTTGTAGAGCTAGCAAGTACTGATCTTGATTTTGGAGATGAATTATTGTCTATTTAAAAAAAAGCTAGGGTATAAACCCTAGCTTTTTTAATCTACCAAACTTTCTAGATACTTAATTGTCTTTTTCAAACAACTATTTACTTCCTTAGTATCATCCCAATCAACATCGCCCCAATTTACACCATCTATTTCTAACTTAGTTACATCTTTAGTAAGTAAATCTTTTACAGTTTTCGGTGATGTAATAGCAGGTGTTTTATATTTAACAGGAGACATTGCTGTTTTAACTTTATTCGAAAGTTCTGCCTGTATTTCAAGAACATCAAAATCTTTTATAGAAGGTGGAAGTTCCTTCCCAGCCTCATTGAAAGCAGCTACGATTAAAGGAATCATGGCGGATTCAAAATCGTTATATTTACTATCTTTAATACTCTGTTCTGCAATTTGGTAAAGTTTGTTTATTTTAATTTCTGTTAGAAACCCAATACCATGCTCTATTGAGTTAACTAATTTAGGTGATGAAGCTAGTTTCTTTAACTTATAGTAAGATGTTTTTTTCACACCTAATAACTTCATTTCCTGAACGTTTGTCATTGCTTCAGGAGACTTTAAAATTGCTTCGTCATATGCTGCTTTGAAGGCTCGTAGCTTCTCATGAAATGCTAGTGCACTCCGTCCATTGTTTTCAACAAATTGTCTCAGTTTAGGAGACTTTGGTGTAGTTCTATGAACGCGGAAAGACCATACACCATCCCAACCTAAGCAGTAGACAACAGAATAAAAGCGTCTATGTCCGTAAACAATTCTATAATCCATACCTCCATTTCTGTAAACTTCTATAGGTTGATATAACCCCCCTCCCTCTTTGATTTGTTCCGCTAAAGCAATAATATCCTGTATTTGATTCTCAATATGAGAGTATAGAATATGATTAGAAGGCGTTTTATTTACCAATAAACCTTTATCTAAAATTACGTACGCTGTTTTATCTACATCTTTACCTTTCAGAAATGCATTTACAGCGTTAGGTGAAAGAACAGGGAAGTCACGTGAATTAGTCGGGTCAGGAGTTATTGTTGATATAGCTAAATCATCGTTTAAACAAAGTTTTGAACCTGTCTCTATCATTTTGGGTTCACTTTGATCTATGTTTTCTACTTCAACTTTATTATTTCGAGCTAGATTTAACTTATCTACTCCACTTAATGAAGGTTTTCTACCACCTCTTACTTTTACTTTATTAGTCATGATCTACACCTAATCTGTTTCTTACAAAGCTATATAAATTCGACATTTCTAAAGTTGCCTTTTTATCTTTCTTTAAACAAAATACTTTTTCTAATTCATCTGGCTTTCTAACGGGTTTAAATATAGTCCTGTTAACTAAAAAGAAGTTTTTTGGAAGCAAATCTATATCTATATTATTTTGAGTTTTATATTTTTCAATGTGCTGCTCAAGCAAGCCGTACTGTTCGACTTCATTTTTAGTTAAACTTGTAGAGCTAGCTAAGTTAGGAACTACTCCTACAATCTCAATAGGTATATCTCGCTCTTCATTATAAATACGGATGTTATCCATCAGCTGAGGTACGCTATCTACAGAATCATATTCAAGCTGAGTTGGGACTAGAACGTGAGAACATTTAGATAGGAACCCCTCACAGATCGAGGTTTTACTTGGAGGCGTATCATAAATAATTATATCTATCTCATCCATTTCAGCTTCAACGTCTAAAAAATCTTGAGCTAAATCTGCTATTAACGGAATGAAGTCATCGTTATCTTTAACTTCACTTAATCGGTCTACTCGACCCTCCGACGGAAGTATTTTTAAAGTGTCAATTCCAGTAACAGGGTAATAAACAAATTGGCGATTAAATAAAATATCAGAAGAAGTTGAAAAACCATTCCAAGAACCATTATCTTCACTTCCCTCAATGAAATCAGGGTGGCGAGGTGGAAGAAGATATGGAACGCCACTCATTTTTTTCATTTTTAAAAAAGTCTTGCTCGCATTCTGCTGGCTATCTAAATCAACTAAAGCGATATTGAGTTTTTTATCTTTTCCTTCTATACCCCCTGTAGCAAACAGGTAGGCTAGCCAACCAGCAATAGTGGATTTTCCAACACCACCTTTGTGGTTATATATCATTAAAGATATAGGCTTTTTATTTTTCATTGACTCTTTACCCCTGGTATCATTGTATATTTAAATAGAATACGACAGTAAATGCATATCTTCAATATATCTATTGATATTTGAAAGGCTAGTTAAAAAATAACTCTAAGCAAAGCATAAAAATACCATTTATCGAAGTGCTTAAAGAGTTCGGTGCCGAACTCTTATTAAATCAATAAATGTTTTAGCTATGAGTAAGGTTACAACCAGTGGTTCGGTGCCGAACTCTTATTAAAGCAATAAATTTTTT
Organism: Pseudoalteromonas sp. TAE79; assembly: GCF_000498015.1. Taxonomy (NCBI): domain Bacteria; kingdom Pseudomonadati; phylum Pseudomonadota; class Gammaproteobacteria; order Alteromonadales; family Pseudoalteromonadaceae; genus Pseudoalteromonas; species Pseudoalteromonas sp. TAE79. Next base: position 15 of record NZ_AUTL01000209.1, on the reverse strand, counting down.
AGCTATGAGTAAGGT
>NZ_AUTL01000208.1:0-3429 GCF_000498015.1 Pseudoalteromonas sp. TAE79 | reverse complement strand
CTAAGTATAGGGCGTTGCGCTATTTTGCACGCTGACCCACCAATACTGCCGAAACAGGTTACGGTTAGTTGTGTACCTCTAACTTCTTATGGCTTCCTTCAGACCCCACCGTTGGCCAGTGACGCCCTTGCCATTCAGATTATCTTCCCCTTAGTCAGGGTGATAAGGCATCTTTCAGCCTATCGGGTTTGCCAGCTTCGCTGGGCAAACAAAAAACGGCGTACTTATTAGTACGCCGTTTTTTATTACTCAAAATTAAGTAATGCCAATTGCACCAGCCGTTCAACTGTGATGCCTTGAAAATTTGTAGGCGCTTTAGGATAATACTTTGATTTTGGCGGCTTAATAGTTATAAAACCATGATTGGTTGCCATTTCGTGGGCTAACAGCTTACGCTCTCGGGGTGTTAAATGGTTTTCGTGTATTTTTGCCAGCTCGCCACTATCAAGCCATATTCCTGCACAACCTGGGCATTCGTCTATTTCGACGGCCTTTACTGGCGAAAAATACCTGCGCATCATCACAATGTTTTTGCACTTTGGGCAATTAACTCGTAGCGATACATCGTATTCAGTCTCACTATAATTACTCAAATGTTTTAGCAATACTTGGCTATGCTTTAGCTCTGGAGAGCTAAATTTAAATATTTGGCTGTTATCAAAAAACACGCCACCTTGCGCTGAGGTGTAAACAGTGATCCCGCCAACAAGTAAAGGTTCAAGTGGCGTATCGCTACGAGGACAATACATTTAAAATTCCTTTTTATTTTATATTTTTATTATTTATTCAAGTGCTTTGTGAATAAGCCCAACAAGCGGCGCCGGTAGAGTAATATTACCTGTAAGTACAAACTCATGCGCTTCATCAGACATTTTTTGCCATGTACGGCGAATGATACCCATCCATTTTTCTTCATTATAATCTGGTTTTGCATTGGCAAACCCAAGCATGTAATGCTCAATAAACACCAAACTTGCTACATCTTCTACTAATTGGCTGTCTAGATTGCGCTTAATATCTTTTTTAGCAACAGCGTTATAAACACGGTTTTGGTCTGTATCGCTAAACCCAGCTTGTTTCATTAATTCAACGACTAGTGACGCATGAAAAATATAAAGGGCACTGCGCCATTGATGATAACCCTGTTTATTCATTTCAAAATCGCTACGTGGCGACTTCCAACGCTGAATATGCTGTGCACGCACTGCAATTTGCATGAGTTCATCGGCATCAGGTTTAAAGCGAGTTAGCATTTCGCTCATACGCTGTGAGTATAAATACTCTTTTGGAAAACTTTCTCCATTGTGTTGCTCAGTATTTGGGTCTTGGTTATTCGCTTCATCAATCAGCGTTATTACTTTATTAAACATGACGACCTTTATTATAATTAGTTTTTATCATTCTAAACGCTGATAAAACAATAAACTAGTGCCCCAATCAGTTATGAAGTGAAATTTGTTCAATCAAAAAGTAAAGCCTAGAGGCACAAGTTATAAAAGTAAGCGCATTGATTAAGTTAACTTGGTACTATATTGAGCACAAATTAAAATAAAAAAGCGCGACTAACTCGCCAATAACGGATGACTATGTTTAAAAAAAGTATTTTAGCTATTTGTTTAGCTGTTGCACCACTACCAAGCCTAGCCGACAGTAACACTGATTTAAAAACGATTATTGATAACCATTGGCAAAATGCAAAAGCCGAAAAAATATTCTTTCGTACCGATCCAGACGGCTGGAAACCCAGTGGTACATTGCCACATTGGACCGAGCAAGCCATTGCGAAGCGCCAAGCTTACAACAACAGTGTGTTAAAAAACTTAGCTAGTATTGACCCTAAAACGCTCAATAGCGAGCAGCTAATGAACTATCGTTTATTTAAATATGAGCGAGAAACAGAGCAGCAAAGCTACCTTTTTCAAGATAAGTATTTTCAAGTTAACTTTTTAAGTGGCTGGCATACTTACTTTGCCGAAGCACCGGCTAATATGGCGTTTTTAACGCCTGATGATTACAACGCATTTTTAGTAAGCCTTGCCGACTACCCTCGCTTTAATCAAGAAAACATTAACTTGATGAAAGAAGGTATTGAAAAGGGTTACACGCACTACTGCAAAACATTTGAAAATTACAGCCAGAGTATTAACGCTCATATTGTTAAGCAACCTGAAAACAGCGCCTTATACGAGCCCTTTACACGCATACCAAATACATTTACAGCAGAGCAAAAGGCAACATACCAAAACAAAGCAAAAGCCTTAATTAGCTCAAAAGTAGTTCCGGCTTATCAACACTTTTACGACTTTTTTGAAAACGATTACATGCCTAACTGTAGAGCGCAGCCGGGTATTTCAAGCGTTAAAGGCGGGCTTGAGTATTACAAATATACAGTTAATTACTACACCACAACCAATGCCACACCAAAGCAAATACACGAGCTTGGCTTAAAAGAAGTGGCACGTATAAAAACACAAATGCAAAACATCATTGATAAAGTAGGCTTTGATGGCTCTTACAGCGATTTTTTAGAATTTTTAGCAACCGACGAGCAATTTTACGCAACAGACGCGCAAGACCTGCTTGAAAAAACAGCCTTTATTACGCAAAAAATGTATGGCAAGTTACCAACCTATTTTAATCATTTACCACGTAATACCTTTACTATAAAAGGCTCAGCGAGTCGCGGCGCGTTTTATATGCCACCTGCTGATAACCGCTCCCCTGGCACTTACTTTTTAGCCTCAACACCTAAATTGCAACCTTTGTATAATTTAGAAGCGCTAAGCCTGCACGAGGCAATACCAGGGCACCATTTACAAAACGCTATTGCAATGGAGTTAGATGTACCCGAATTTAGACGCACACTTAGCCATTCAGCATTTGGTGAAGGCTGGGCACTTTACACCGAACGTTTAGGTAAAGAAGCCGGCTTTTATCAAGACCCATACAGCGACTTTGGTCGTTTAGGTTACGAAATGTGGCGTGCCGTGAGACTCGTTGTTGATACCGGTATTCATGCATTTGGCTGGAGCCGCCAAAAGGCAATTGACTACTTGGCAGATCACACTGCTTTGCCACAAAGCGCGGTCGAGGATCAAATAGATCGTTATATTTCATGGCCAGGCCAAGCGCTCTCTTACAAAATGGGCGAAATAAAAATACGCGAACTACGTGCAAAAGCCGAAAAAGAGCTAGGTGCTAAGTTTGATATACGCAGCTTTCACGACACCGTAATCGGCCAAGGGTCACTCCCTATGGAAGTGCTAGAAGATGTAATAAACGATTGGATAACAGAGCAAAAATCAGCTATTTAAATTTTAATAGAGACGGCTTACTTAGCCGTCTCTATTAGGGCGTGTTGATCTTTGTGGTATGAAAAACAAACAGCATGAAGATAAGGTATAATTGAATTCGCCAGAAAACTTTACA
>NZ_AUTL01000207.1:0-1005 GCF_000498015.1 Pseudoalteromonas sp. TAE79 | reverse complement strand
ATCGAAGAAGCCTATGCACTGACCGAAACCGTTACACTACGAAAAAGAAAACTAACCCTAGAATCGATGGCTTGGTTGTTGATCGGTATGGTTATTTATAATGACAAATCCATGGCCGATGTCGTTAATATGCTCGACATTGTTGACCGAGAAGGGAAGCCATTTGTTGCGCCAAGTGCTTTAACTCAGCGTCGTAAAAACCTAGGTGAAGCCGCTATGAAAGCCTTATTTGAATGTACCCAAAGACATTGGAATGAAGACGCTAACCACCCTCATTGGAATGGACTTACCTTGCTGGGTGTCGATGGTGTTGTTTGGCGTACGGATGACTCCCCCCAAAATAATGAGGCCTTTACAAAACCGACCAACACACAATACCCACAGGTCAGAATGGTGTGTCAAATGGAACTGAGCAGCCATTTAATAACGGGGAGCGCTTTTGATGATTACAAGGTCAATGAAATGGTACTGGCTGAAAAGCTTATAGAAACCACACCAGACAATAGCCTCACTTTATTCGACAAAGGTTTTTATTCTTTAGGGCTTTTACATAAATGGCAAACAACTGGCAGTGAACGCCATTGGCTAATCCCCCTGAAAAAAAATGTGCAATATGACGTTATTCAAACATTAGGGCGTAATGATAAATTAGTCCAACTTAGCAGTAATCCAAGAGCAAGCAAAATGTGGCCAACGCTGCCTGACACCTTAATAGCGAGGTTAGTGACTCGAAAAATAAAAGGGAAATCATACAGTGTGATGACATCGATGACAGATCCGATGAGATATCCATCAGCCGATATAGGCGATATATACAGTCACCGCTGGGAGATAGAGCTTGGTTATCGCGAACAAAAGCAATATATGCTGGGTAATCGATTAACATTAAGAAGTCGCTTACCAGCGCTTGTAAAGCAAGAGCTGTGGGGAGTGTTGCTTACTTATAATATGGTGCGATATCAGATGGTAAAAATGTGCCACACATTAAAAGGTGATTATTTACCG
>NZ_AUTL01000206.1:0-1656 GCF_000498015.1 Pseudoalteromonas sp. TAE79 | reverse complement strand
CCGCCGATGTTATAAGCGAGTGTGTCGCGCAGTATGTCGTTTAGCCTGAGTATTTTGTCTTTGTTCTTTTTTTTACTTTTAGCGTAGTCGGGGCTAAGTGCTTGCCATGGGGTGCCGTCGGGGCTGCGCTGCTCGTCAAAGTGATCGCGGTGGGTGAGCATTAAATGCTCCCCTACGTTACCCAGTGCGGGCGCTAGGTTGTTGGTATTTTTGATAAGCTGGGTAAGCACGTCGCTTACGGCTTNCCCGCCATTACACTAGCCCTTCGTTAAATGCTTGGGCGTGTGTTTGCTGGTCTAGCCCTGCAATAAGTGCCGGTAGTAGGTCGGCTATTTGGTCGGCCTCTTGGCCTTTGGCGCGTTTTTCAAGCTGTGCAAACTCGCGACACGTTTGTAGAGTGTAAGTTGTTTCTTTTAGCAGCTGCTGCGCTTGGGTTAATAATGTCATCGTCTTTTTTCCTGTGATTTGGCGGCATCGTTTACTAGTTGGTCTATCCAGCTTACAAGCTCTGGTTGCCATTTCTTAAGCTCTTTGCGAGCCAACGCCCAGGCTGTAAATGCCTCGGCAAACTCTTCGTACTTGTTGGCGGCACCGTAATAGGTTATTGGTAAGGCGTTTTTTAAAAAGGCCGGTGCGCCTGCGTAGTAATGCACTTGGTGGCCTAGTTCGTGTAGCCATGTGGCAACCACTGCGTGAGCTTCGTTTTTATCCAGTGCATTAAGTGTATCTGATATTGTGTGATCGCGTTTTAAGATTTGTCCATTGTGTTTAAAGCTGTACTTACCTGCGTTGTTAGCGGCAAGCCTTACGGTAAGTGCTGTGGTGTCTTGCACGGCTTGCATGTCTACTTTGGCTAGGTTTTGACTGGCTTTTACTTTTACCACTACGTGCTCAAACCCCACAGAGGTGAACCCGCCTACGCGCTTAGGGTTGCGTGTTGCATATTGCATACGGGCGTAAAAGTCGTCTACGCCTAAATACTCGCCTACGTCGGCACGTATGGCTGCGTTTGCTTTAGAGCCTGCGCTCATTTCGTTACCTTTTACAAACAAGGTTTTAGTTTGCTTGGCGGTTAAAAAGCTGTTTAAGCCGCTAAGTACTTCGGTGTCTAGCTGGGCTAGCAATGGGTCGAGCTTTAGCGCGGTAACGTTTTTAACGGTGCTGTAAGCCGATGGCACAATGCGGCTTGCTTGGTAATCTGCTACGCGCTTTGTAAGCGGTGGTTTGTCGGCCACTTGCTTTTTAGCCTGGCTTGTAAGCTGCGCTGTATTTTTTGGGGTGTAGTCAAAGCCCGGATCAATACCACGGGGTAGCTCAAACTCTTCGCCTGTTTTTTTGTTTGTCCAGGTATAGTTACCCTCATCTGGCGCGGTGCCTACGGTTAGGCCACGGCGTTTAAGCTCACGTTCGCTAAGGCTAAACTTTTTACATTTACAGCCCCAGCCATTTTGTGGGCTGTGGGTATCCCACCATGGATGATCAACCGGTAAAACCAAGTTATTCCATTTTAAGTGCAGTACGCGCGGGGTTTCACTATCGCCGTGTTTGTATAGCGCATAAGGGCGTGTGGCTTTAAGGGCTTGTATTTGCCCCTCGCGCCCTGCGTTGTAGGCTTGGCGTATATTGGTTTCGTATATTAACTGGCTACGCCATGCA
>NZ_AUTL01000205.1:0-18042 GCF_000498015.1 Pseudoalteromonas sp. TAE79 | reverse complement strand
ATTCTACAAAAGAATTCGGATTCTTACATACCTAGAAGATCGTTCAAGTGCTATTAACTATTTCTTAAATGATCGGCATTAGTCCTAATAGGTTTCATTGATATTGGCGAAGTTGAGTATTTAGGCAGGTTGGAGTGTAAGAATAAAAGGTGATGTAAGTTAACAGCACCTATTTGAGTATTTACTTTATGATATGTAATTTAGCTAAGTATTTTAATACGTACCATAATAGGCACTATAAAAAGAATTTAACCAATTGATTTATATACATCAATACTACTATTGGTTAAAAGCCCAGTAACTTGCGTACCAAATGCTTTAAAGTGTGGCTCGTTTTTATGCGCTTCAAAGTGCTCGTCAGACGCCCACTGTTCGCTAACAACGTAATCGGTATGTTCATTATCACTTTTTACCGATAGTTCATAACGTAAGCACCCTACTTCTTGGCGCGATGACTTTTGTAAGTTTTCAAGTGCTGTAAGCATTACATCTGCATCAATATTTTTGCACGATAGTGCCGCTATAACCGTTAACATGTGTATTCCTTTTTAAAAGTTAAGGTGTAGATAATCTACACCTTAAAATATTTAGTTTAACTTTGCGTTTGAGGTAAGTTTACTGATCCCACTGCGGCGCAAAGTCTGGTGTTGCTTGGCGGTCGCCACAATCAAGACCATCAATGCGGGCTATGTCTTCATCATCTAACTTAACGTGGTCGTTAAAGTTATCTTCTAAGTTTTTGCGCTTAGTTGATGATGGAATTGTCGTCATGCCGCTTGCGTTAACCCATGCTAAAACAACTTGTGCTGGACTTGCATCGTGCTTTTTAGCAATGTCGATAATGGTTTGATCTTTAAGTACTTTGCCTACTACAAATGGCATGTACGCTGTCACGTGTATATCGTGCTGAGCACAAAATGCACGCAATTTAGTATTAGTTAAATATGGGTGAACCTCAACCTGATTGGTAAATATTTCACGCGAGTCAAGTGTTTGCATTGCTTCATTTAAGTTTGCAATGGTGAAGTTTGATACACCAATGTGCTTAGTTAAACCAAGCTGCTTCGCTTTTAGTAATTCAGTGAGGTATTCACTCATTGGCTCGTCGTTAGCAGGCGATGGCCAATGAATTAGCAGTAAGTCGACCGAATCAACTTGTAGCTTTTCAAGTGACTTTTTAACGCTTGGGATAAAGTCGCTTTTATTTAATTTGTTATTCCACACTTTGGTGGTTAAGAATATTTCACTGCGCGGAATATTACTATCTTTTATGGCTTGACCTACTTGCTCTTCGTTGCCATAAATTTGTGCGGTATCAATATGGCGAAACCCAACTTCGAGTGCCATTTTTACTGAGTTATAGGCAGTGTCGCCCTCTAAGCGGAATGTTCCCATACCTAGTTCTGGCATTTCTATTACACGTTTTGTCATGGTTTATCCTTATAAAATAATCGGTTTGAAATACAAACTTTTAAAAGTTTTACGAAATACACCTTTTACTTCTTATTACGGCTGTCACTTAAAAATTAATGACCTCATAACAGGTATGAGGTCATTAATTTTAGTTTCAAGGTTAGGGTCTGTTAATCTTTAGAGATTACATTTGCAGCAGTGTATTTGGTATTTAGGCAAGGCAGAGCCTATGCAGTGTGGTTGTTCCACATTAATAGGCGATAACGCAGCATAAATGCCAAATACGCGCTGCCTGTAGGTTCTTCCTAGGGTGGATTTACTCTTTGTCCCTCGATTTTTACTTAGCCCACTAGGTTACAAACCTCGCTCCGTGATTAAATCCTCCCTAGATTGAACAAATTTAATCCTAAAAGGTCAACAGACCCTGCTAAGGCTTTATGCTTGCTGAATTTCACGTCTATCAAGCATACCGCTGTAGCGTGTAACACCAAGTGCTAAAACAGAGATAACGGCGCCTATCCATGCTGTATCTTGCAGTGTCATGTTCTCTACTACACTACCGCCAATAATTGAGCCAAGTGCAATACCAATATTAAATGCGGCTATGTTTAAACCTGATGCAACATCTACCGCATTTGGCGTTTGCTTTTGCGCTTGCTTTACTACATAAAGTTGCAAGCCCGGCACATTACCAAAAGCAAATGCGCCCCATACTAAAATAGTAAGTACAGCGGCAATTTTTGATCCCATCGTAAAGGTAAATATCAGTAAAATAATACTCAAAGCGCTGAATATAATGCTCAGTGCGCTAATTGGGCCGCGTTTGTCGGCCAACTTTCCACCCCAAATATTACCTATCGCTACCGATACACCGTAAACAAGCATTATTAAGGCAATAGCCGAAGGCGCAAAACCTGTTTGTTGCTCTAAAATAGGTGCTAAATAAGTAAACGCTGTAAACGTGCCGCCGTATCCCAATATCGTCATTAAATACACGAGTAATAAACGCGGTTTTACGATTACTTGTAGTTGTTCTTTAAACGTGGCTGGTATTGATTGTTTTAAGTTTTTTGGCACTAAAATAGAGCTGCCGATCAATGCAATTAAACCTAGTACCGACACAACTAAAAACGTTGCACGCCAACCAAAGTGTTGTCCAATCCATGTACCTAGTGGCACACCTGTTACTAGTGCTACAGTAAGCCCGGTAAACATAATGGCAATTGCACTGGCTTCTTTGTCTTTACTCACTAGACTTGTGGCAATCATCGATCCGATTGAAAAAAACACACCATGGGCAAGCCCCGTTAAAATGCGCGCAAGTATTAATGTTTCGTAACTTGGCGCTTGCCAAGCAAGTAAGTTACCCAATACAAATAAGCCCATTAAACTTATTAGTACCACTTTACGATTCCAACGACCCGTTAAAGCTGTTAGCACCGGCGCACCAATGGCAACGCCAACCGCATATAAACTTACAAGCAAACCTGCTGAAGGTAGGCTTACGCCTAAGTCGCTTGCAATGGTCGGTACTAAACCCACTATTACAAACTCAGTTGTTCCTATTGCAAATGCGCTTAAGGTAAGCGCCCACAAAGCCAATGGCATAGTTATATCCTCATTAATATTTGAAGAATGTAGTTTGGCTAAAATATCATTTGCAAAAAATAGTATTAGTGACAAAATACTTTTGTTAATAATGCAAAGGTGATGTTGGTATACTTATGGCTGTTCATTCAAAAACTGAAGATTTAGAAACGTTTATAACGGTAGTAGATTGCGGAAGCTTTTCGGGAGCGGCTAATTTGCTCGATCAACAGGTGGCTAAAGTGTCGCGAGCTGTATCACGCCTTGAAAATACATTGCAATGTACTTTGCTAAACAGAACAACACGCCGATTAGAGCTTACTGAAGAAGGCCATACTTTTATAAAATTTGCGCGTGAAGGGTTAAATACGCTTTATACCGGTGAAGAGGCCATAAAGCTTTTAAAACAAGCGCCAAGTGGCAAGCTGCGAATAGATGCTGCAAGCCCTTTTGTATTGCACCAACTTACGCCTTTAATTGGCGAATTTGCCAAACAATACCCCCACATAACGCTTGATATAACCTCCCACGACAGCATTATTGATTTACTTGAACATAAAACCGATTTAGCCATACGTATTGGTGATTTAAAAGACTCAAATTTACATGCTCGTAAACTTGGCAGCAGCCAGTTACGTATTGTAGCCAGCCCAGAATATATAAAAAACAACACAGCAATTACGCAAATAGATGACTTACAAAATCACAAGATAATTGGCTTTAGTGACTCCCCTAAATTAAACACTTGGCCGTTAGTAAAGCCCGCTTTATTTACGTTTTCACTTAGCGCAAGCAGCGGCGAAACAGTGCGCCAACTATGTATTGCAAACCAAGGCGTTGCGCTACTTTCTCACTTTATGATTGGCAATGACCTAAAAACAGGTAAATTAGTTGAAGTGTTACCCAGTGCAGTTAGCTCTCCTAATAACCGAGAGGTTGTACAAGCCGTGTATTATAAAAGCAGTGCGGTATCGTCTCGAATTGTGGCTTTTTTAGATTTTATAAAGCCACGACTAAGCTTATAACTATATTAAAAAGCAAGTTAAATTATGCTTGGTTATTAAAAAGCAAACCTGAATTTTTATTATCTGAAGATGATGAAAACATTGAATCCATTAAAGTAGATACATTTTTTCGCACTGTCAATTGTATCGACGATAGCTCACTATCGAGTTGCTTTTTAAGTTCGCTTAGCTCTTCTATCGCTTCCCCTGTGGGCGTATCAGAACTATTGGTCATTTCTCTTATTTTACTCTGTAAATCTTTAATTGACTCGATCGCTTTATTCATTTGAACTGCTGAATTGTCACTCGAATCTTCTGTTTCGCTGCTAATGATAGACTTTGCGTCTTCAGTAGCTGCAGTAGAGCTCGTAGTTTTTTCGGCGTCTTTATTTAAAGAAGAGTCTGCTTTAGCCTCTGGACTTTTACTAGGATCATCCGTTTTTACAGTGTTTTTATTTAAATTACTTAGATTCGAATAGCTATTGTCATTGTATAACTGTGAAGAAAGAGTTCCAAAATTCATTTTTGCCTCATGTGTCTAAAAATTGACGACTTTATTTTTATAATTAGAAGCAATTATCATTCCAAACATGGTAACAAATTGACCGTCCGTACTTTAAACGGCAACAGGATTTATAAGTCGCCACGGGGTATTATTTTGCTTAATTTAAAATGCTAGGAAAGCTATACTTTTAAAATACGCCTGCGAAAGGCTAAATATTTTATGCACAGATGAAAACGCCATAAAGCTTTAAAACAAGCGCCAAATGGCAAGCAACTAATAGATGCGGCAAACCCTTTTGTATTGAATCAACTTACGCCTTTAATTGGTGAATTCGCTAAGTAATACCCTCACATAACGCTTGATATAACCTCACACGGCAGTACTATTAATTTACTCGAGCATAAAACAGACTTAGCCATACGTATTGGTGATTTATAAGATTCGAACTTACATGCTCGTAAACTTGGCCGTTAGTAAAACTCATTTTATTTACGTTTTCGCTTAGCGCAAGCAGCGGCGAAACAGTGCGGTATCATCGCGAATTGTGGCTTTTTTAGATTTCATAAAGCTTAGGCTTAGTTTATAAGCTCTGTATATTAATATTAATATGCTTATTAAATGTTTTAACCGATTTTTTGACGCTTTTTAATAATCAAAAAGTATAAATAATAAAAGTAGTAATTAAAGGTATTAATTAAAATGGATTCTTTAACGCAGGTAGCATTAGGCAGTGCTGTAGGTTATGCGGTATTAGGCAATAAAATAGGTCGAAAAGCCGTTTTATGGGGAGCAATTTTAGGCACGCTCCCTGATTTAGATGTATTTTTGCCATATGGCGGATCTGTAGAAGCATTTACTTATCACCGTGGCTTTAGCCATTCGTTATTAATACATTTATTAATTAGCCCGCTCATTGTATGGCTAATATTAAAAGTACACGCGGGAATGCAAATTTATAAAGTGCGCTGGTTTTGGCTAGTATTTTTAAGTTTATCTACACATGCCCTATTAGACAGCCTAACGGTATACGGTACACAACTACTCTGGCCTTTTACTGAGTACCCCTTTGCGGTTTCTAGTGTATTTATTATTGACCCTGCTTACACGCTTCCTTTATTAATTGGCGTAATATGTACGCTAATACCCAAAATAAAAGCAGCAACGGCTTATCGTATAAATGCAGCGGCTTTAGTTTTAAGTAGTCTATATTTATTTTGCGCTTTAATTTTAAAAGTAAATATTGATGACAAAGTAAAAACGGCTCTCAACAACAGACAAATACCAGTAAATGCGTATGTTAGTACGCCTGCTCCGCTAACCACTTTGCTGTGGCGTATTGTTGTGATGTCTGACGGACAATACTACGAAGGTTATGCATCAGTATTTGACGCACCCAGCGATGTTACATTAACGGCTTATCAAACAACGCCTTCACTGTTAAATAATATTAGCGATGAATGGGCTATAAAACGCTTGCAGTGGTTTACTAAAGGGTTTTATTCGGTGCGCCAACAGCAAAGCAATATTGTACTTTCTGATTTACGTATGGGCATGGAGTGCAACTATGTGTTTAATTTTGTAGTCGGTCAAAAAAATGATTCAGAAGTGAGCATTGGTAACTTTGAAAAAATAAGTCAAAGACCAAACTTAAACAATCTTCATAAAATATGGAACAGGGTTTGGCAACCAAATGTGTCTTTAGCATCACCCGTGGCAAAAAATGACTGCAATAGCGAATAACGGCATATTATAAGATTCATACTAGCATGAGGAAGTTAAGTGAAGTTCAAGCAGCAATTAAACTAAATAGTTCACTAAAGTGATTGCTGCTTTTTTTGCTGATACATTGCAACATCAGCATCTTGAATCATATCCTCAACTGATTTACCTGTATCGTGTTTAAAGTGTGTTACCCCTACACTGTAGTCAATTTTGTATGGCTTGTTTAAGGTATTATTAGCATGCGCTATTGCATCCGCAAACCTTTGTAAAACAAACTCTGCTTTTGTCTCGTCTGAGTCGCTTAACATCGCAACAAATTCATCTCCGCCAAGTCGACCTATGACTTCACAATCACGAAATGAACTAAGCATAATTTGTGCAAATTTATTTAATACAAAATCGCCTTCGTGGTGTCCATAAATATCATTAATTTGTTTAAACTTATTGAGATCAAACAATATAAACGACATTGATACTTTATTTCGCCTACATACATTTAGCGTATGTTCGGCAAGGTTTAAAAAGCCACGTCGATTAGAGATTCTTGTTAACTCATCAATTGTGGCTAGTTGAATTGATTGAATTTCTCGCTCGACTAACGTGCCTAAATCTCTTAGTAATTGTTTTTCTTCATCATTGAGTTGTCTAGGTTTATTATCGGCAAGGCACAAAGTGCCTATAATGACTCCCTCCCTTAATTTTAAAGGAAAACCTGCATAAAAGCGTACTTTAGGATCGCCTGTAACAAAGGGGTTATCAAAAAACCTTTCGTCTTGAGCTGTATCTGGGATTATTAATAACTCGTCTTGATTTATGGTGTGGCCACAAAATGAGGTTTCGCGAGGAAGCTCAGGCGCATCGAGCCCCTGTCTTGATTTAAACCACTGGCGGTCTTCGTCAATCAAAGTAACCAATGAAATAGAAACATTAAACATACGCTTGGCAATACGAGTAACACGATCAAATCGCTCTTCATGAGACGTATCTAGAATTTTTAATGCTCTAAGCGCGTGTAATCGCTCAGCTTCGTTATTTGGAATCTCAGGTTTAATCATTAAAGCTCTATTAATTTTAAATGTTTTATAAATTACGAAACTGGAGCGAATATTTTCGAGTATATAATCCGATAAACTTATTTAAACTATAAACAGTCTGCCTATTCAAACTAGAACATTACCTAAAAATAGCAATAAATAAATATTTATAAATATCAGTAAGTCGTGCCTAAATAAAGATAAGATTCAATCCGCAAAAAATTATGATTTAAACAGGTGGGAGTAGTGGCTGATACAACATAGCTACTCTTTAATGAAAAAGTAGTAGTGGCTATTTAGTTTTATTTAAATAACCACTGGATTTGGCATACTTACAAAAATAAACACTTTAATTTTGGTGCTCATATTGTCCACGGTAAACTTCAAATACTTTTAAAACAGTATGTTGCTCTTTAGTTAGGTTATCAAACCAATCATCAAACAGCTCATCATCTTCTTGCTCGCTTAGTGCCATATACCTTGCTAGTAACTCTACAATATCATTGTGGTTGCAGGTTAAAGGATTTACTTGTTGCGCCAAGGTACTGTGGTCGCGCTCTCTTAGGGTTTCCATCACCCCTTGATCAATTTGTTCTTGTTGTTGTGTTGCGTCACTCATACATAACCTCTGTAATAACTTTATAACCGTATTTGTTAACGTTTTAACTCTTAAATATAGTTATAACAGCCTAAACGCCAATAGCCAGCATTTTTGATTCAAGTGCTTATTTTTTGATTTGTTTGCGCAAATAGCCAGCAATTACGCCCTTTTTGAGGAACATTTAAATAATTTGCAATGGGAGAATAAATACGTTAAATTAAAATGATATACTATCACATATCATTTATTGAGGCGTATTATGAAACCAAATATTCATCCTGATTACCACGTGGTTGCTTTTCACGATACCGCTGCCGATTCTTACTTTATTATTGGCTCAACCATAAAAACGAGCCGCACAGTAGAAATAGACGGTAATACATATCCATACGTACCTATTGATGTATCAAGTGACTCGCACCCATTTTATACAGGCAAGCAAAAAACAACCGCTACAGATGGCCGCGTTGCGCAGTTTAATCGTCGTTTTAAAAGTTTATCGACTGTTAAAAAGGAAAAGGTATGAAAGTATTAAGCTCTCTTAAAAGTGCTAAGCAACGTCCGGAGTGTCAAATTGTAAAACGCAAAGGTCGCGTATTCGTAATTTGTAAAAACAACCCACGCTTTAAAGCAGTACAAGGAATGAAAAAGAAATAAGTTAAACGGGGATGCTCAACTTATAATTAGGTAGCTTGCTTAAGCTACCTAATTTAGGGGGACTATTTTACCACTACTGAAAACTCTGGCACTGCCTGAATTACTTTTTTTACCGTACAGGTATTAACGGCTGCAATAAGCGCCTTTTTATATTTATCAGGGAAGCCTTCTGGTAAGTTAATCTCAATTGAAAATAGCTTTTTACCGTTGTCATCTACATTTTCGTTATTTTGAGTAAGCGTCATACCTTGCGTTGAAATATCACGCTGCTCGCAAAACTTACGCGCATAAAAACCTGCACATAAAACCATACTTACTAAAAAATAATCAAACGGTTCTGGATGCTCTGCATTGCCACCTGCGTTTACACTTTGATCGCTTATTACTTCTAGGTCGCCAAATTTAGCGCTTTGCTTTTGGCCTTCTAACATTGAAACTGAAATTTCCATTGTGTTTCCTTATATTTATTGCTGCAGATACTTTTAACGCAATTAGCTTAAAAGTAGCGACTAAAGATACATATAGTTTAGGTTTATGAACCGAACAGTAATTCAAAGAACCCTGGAGGCTCATGTAGCTCATGATATTTTTTACGTAAATTATCTATATTTTTTAACGGTTCTTTTGCTGCACTTAGACCCTGCTCATTCGCTGCTTTTTTTGCAAGCTCAGCTTGGGCAATTACTTTATCAAGGCCCTGCAATGACTGCTCAGGCTTTTTGTAAAACTTACCTGTTTTACTTACTTTTACTAGCTTTATAAATTCATCAATCGCAGTATTAAATTCACTAAGTTGAGTTGCCTGTACTGCTTGTTTATACGCAAGGCCCGTATTTTTCATATTTATTTCAAGATCGACAGGTTCCTCGGCTAAAACCAATGAGCTAAATAATAACGTAATAGCTAAATAAAAATACTTCATGAAAAACCCTATAAATAAAAGAAGGCTAATTGTATCAATTATGCTCATAAAAGTAACTCAACAGATATAGTGAACCGTTAAGTGCTGTAAAGGGGCTTTACAGTAAGTAACTACAACGTTTAGACAATAAAAAAGCCTGCATTTGCAGACTTTTATAATGAGTTAAAGCTTATTTAATATTACTCAGCCACACGCTTTGGTATGGTTCTAGCTCTATCGTTAATTGGCTTTCTTCAATCGTTTTATCTGCCACCAAATCAAACCACTTTTGGGTGTTAATTAAGTTTAAGTCGGCCAATGTGAGCGTTTGTGGTTTATCGCTAATGTTATAAACACAAAATATGCTTTGGCGTCTGTCTATACTTTGCCTCCAAAAGCCAAATAAACCACCCGCTAAATGCAGCGTAAACTGTGTAGCATTGGGGTGAAAGGCACTCTGCTTTTTGCGCACTGCCAATAAGCTTTTTATGCCGTTAAACACTTTATGATGATGACTGTACTTTTCACCAATTGCCGCGAGTAGCTTTGATTCTTGCCAACGATGGCGGTTAATAGCGCGGTTATGCTGTGAATTTTCAAATCGGTCGTAATCGTTAGTTGTACCCAACAAACTATGAATATAAAGCCCTGGGATACCTTCAAGCGCAAACATAATTGCGTGAGCACACATAAATCGCTCAAGGCCAAACTTATCGGGGCCATTGTGCGTCCCTTGAAGTGCATCAAATAAAGCAATATTTAGCTCGTACGGTGTATGTGTGCCATCGTTACTTGTACGCATAGATACACGACCACCAAACTGCATGGTTGTACTTACTAGTGACGCCACTTCGCTAGGTTGTAGTAAACCTTCAATTGGTCTGAGCCCTACTCCATCGTGCGAGGCTATAAAGTTAAAGTATGCAGTACCATTTTGCGCAGGCGGCATACTCATCATCCAATGTTTAATTGCTGTACTATCTCCGCTAAGTAATGTGTGTAGCAACAATGGCGGTAAGGCAAAGTTATAAATACTGTGCGCTTCGTTGGCATTACCAAAATAAGACAGGTTTTCTTGGTTTGGAATATTGGTTTCGGTAATTATAACTACGCTGGGCTCTGCGTGCTCAATAAGTGTTCGCATTAGCCTTACGGCTTCATGTGTTTGCGGCAAGTTAATACAACTTGTATTAAGCTGTTTCCACAAAAATGCAACCGCATCGAGTCTAAATAAACGTACGCCATTGTCTAAATAATGCCTAATTATTCCCACAAACTCTTTAAGTACATCAGGATTGCCAAAGTCAAAATCAACCTGATCGTGACTAAACGTACACCATACGTGCTTTTCACCGCTTGGCGTTGTTACAGTATTTAATAACGATGAGGTTCGCGGGCGTACAACTTGGCTTAAATCATCCGTTAAGCTCGCCGTTTTAAAATAATCTTTACCCGGGTGTAAATCATTTAAAAAGTTCTCAAACCATACGCTTCTGCTTGAGCAATGGTTAATAACTAAATCTGCCATTAACTTTACGTCTTTAGCGATGTTTTGAATATCTCCCCAATCACCTAACGACTCATTCACTTGCACGTAGTTCATTACGGCAAAGCCTTCATCTGAGCTGTACGGGTAAAATGGCAATATGTGCAGCGCATTTAGCTGCATATCACATTGCTCTTTTATAAACCGGTGTAGTGTTTTAAGCGGTGCCTCCATTGGGCTCGATACGGCAAATTCGCTATCATCGTGTTTTATAATAGAGTCGCCATAAGCAATCAATACTATATCTTGTTCATCCCATCGGTTTGTATGGGGTGTCGGGTCGCGCAGTGCATTGCTACCTAATATAATTTTAATAAGTTGCTGAGCAAGCTCAGTAACCGATAAAGGCAGCTCAACACCCTCATAAATAATATGAAGATGTTGCTCTACTCGTTGTAAAAATAATTCGCTAACTGTGCTCACATGCGCCCCTAATATTTATTGTTTAGACTTATAGGCTAGTTAACCTGCACGCAGGTTAACTATATTCTTCGTTATCTAGCTCTACGGCTTCTTTTAAGCGCTCAAGTACGTCTGGCATTGCAGATACAACACGGTTCCAACTTGGCACAAATGGCGCTTCCATTGGGTTTTCTAAAAAGTGTTGCCCTGCTTCCATAATATTTTGTGCAAACATTTCTACTGCTTTTTCTTCTTGGTGTACATCAAGCGTTAACCCGTTCATTAGCGCGTCGTTATGATACGTTTCTATAAAATCTAGACCGATACGGTAATAAGTCGCTTTTAATGAACGAATTGTTTCGCTGGTAAAAGTAACACCTTGAGTCGCCAGCTTTCTAAACAATGCCTTAGTAATATCAATCGACATTTTAGACAAACCTGCACTTTGATCATCAAGTGAAAGTTCTTGGTGTTTATGATCGTAATTATCGGCAATATCTACTTGGCACAAGCGGTTATGCGAATAGTTACGATACATTTCACTCAGTACACCTATTTCAAGGCCCCAATCACTTGGAATGCGAATATCGTTTAATACATCGCGTCTAAACGAAAACTCACCTGCAAGTGGGTATCTAAAAGAGTCCATATATTCAAGGTAGTCGGTATTGCCTAAAATTGTTTTAAATGAGCGAAGCAGTGGCGTTACTAATAAGCGCGATACACGGCCATTAATTTTGCCATTAGCAGTACGCGGGTAAAACCCTTTACAAAATTCATAGTTAAAACGCGGATGCGCAACGGGGTAAATTAAGCGAGCAAGTAGGCTTCTATCGTAGGTTAAAATATCACAATCATGCAGCGCGATAGACTCTACTTCTGCTGTTGCTAATTTATAGCCCATGCAGTACCACACATTACGCCCTTTACCCAGCTCGCGTGGGGCAACACCTAGCTCTTGTAATTCTTTATCTAGTGCTTGTAAGCGTGGGCCGTCGTTCCATAATACTTTATGATTTTGGTTTAGCTCTTTAAAAAAGCCTAGTGCATGACGGTATTGTGCTTCGTCGGCTCTATCTAAGCCTATCGTAATTTGTGATAAATATGGTACTTCGCGTAATTCACTAACTATATTTTGCAGCGCAGGGCCTTCAAGTTCACTAAATAACGAAGGAAGTATTAACCCCATAGGGCGCTGCTTACTAAAAGTAAGTAGCTCTTTTTCTAGGTCTTCTATTGGTCTGTCGGCAATATTATGTAGTGTTGTAATAATGCCATTTTGATAAAAATCAGCCATGAGATGTTTGCTCCTCAGAAATACTTAAAATACTGCTAATACACGGCAACGACGTTATTTCTTCAATCCAGCCCAGCGGTGCTGGTGATTGAGAATATCGTGCTTTGTTGTGCGACAATTTAACCGGCTTTTTACTCGCCGGATTGGCAATAATAATGGCGATATTTGCGTGTTCTAACATTTGCTTATCGTTATCGCTATCACCCAGTGCTATAACCGTGAGAGACTTTCTGAAATGATGGGTAAACTGTTTAACTAACCACTGCTGTGCAGCGCTTTTATCGGTATTTTTGGCAATATGAATGAAGCGTCCGCCAATTTTTATATCGTAGCCGAGTGCTTCAACATCGTTTACAAAGGCTGTGAGCAATTCGTCGTTGCCATACCAATAAAGAGGGTCTGAATAATCGCGAGTTTGTGCGCGCCTTGCTTGTGCATCGTTTAGCCCGGTAAGCTCTGATATTTGCTCACTCGATAAGTCACTAAACAATTTGTAATGCGCTTTATAATCCGCCTTTAAAGTATTTAAATCATTTAATAAACTCGATAACGGCTTTGCCATTGCGTAGCACCAATAAGCGCCTACTTTTTTACAACCAATTGGCTTTAATTCAAAATAGTCTTCTGGAATAAATACCGCTGCACCGTTTTCGACAATAAAAGGCTGTTGAATATTTAAATCGTTTTTAAGCTCTATAACTTCGCAAAAAGTTTTGCTGGTATTAAACACCACAGGAATATGCGCATTTTGCAGCTGCTGTAATAACTCACTGATATTATTTGTATTGTAATCGGCGTGATCGAGTAATGTACCGTCCAAATCTGTAAAAATAATAGGTTGAAGGGTGTCATCACTCGTTAGGTGCATACCGCTAATATCTCGGTTGCTATCAAGTTCAATTAAAGCATTTGCTTTAGCGCTCAGTGTGTTTAAGTTCTCACGCGTAATGCGCTCAAAATGAGAAATAAAATACACCAATTGCTCGTTAGTCATGGTGCCTGAGCCTTCACCTTTTTTGGCTATTAGCTTTTGTTCTTGCTCTTGTCGCCATGTAAAAACATCACTAAAACTCGGTGCTTTTAGCATAACGGTATAATCAATTAGGTTAAAAACGGCTTTATATTCATTTGCCAAACAGCTATTTACACAGCGGCGCCAAACGCCTTCTTTATCAAACTGGTGTTCTAACTCGTTAAGCGGCTCACTCAATGAAAACAACGGTTGTGGCTCACTGCCTACACACCACCCTTCTAAAATAACAATATCAACTGGCTTTTCGTTTGTTAGCCAATCACTTGCTAGCACGCTGTCGTCTTCGTGTTTATTAAAACGTGGAAGCGGTACGTTTACCTCTCCTGCCAGTAAGTTAGTTATTGTGCTATTCATTAACGCTACATCGTGAGTACCCGGTACTCCGCGAGTAGTAAAAAGAGGATGTACGTCTTTGGCAAGTTCACTACGTGCTTGTTTTGCTAAATAAAAGTCATCAATAGACAATGCAACACTGTTAAGTGGTGTGTTTTTAGAAAACCACGTAACTAAAAAATCTGCGAGTGTTGTTTTTCCTGAGCCCTGGCATCCATTTATGGCAACAAAAATAGGAGTATTTGTTTTTTTAGATTCGAGGATGTCATGCGCAAGTGGAACAAAATATTGCTCACTCAAATATTGATACTTTAAAGGCAGTTGGTGTTTTGCTAAAAACGGGGTTATATCCACAATATTGGCCTCTGACATAGTAACTCCTTTGCATACGATGCGTTCTGGAAATTAAATGCAGATACTAGACCATTATTATTTTTGCATATTTATTAATAGGTTAAAAAAATAGCGCATTGAAAATGCGCTATTTTGGTGCAACATTTGTAACTTACGTGCACTATTAACTCTCTTGAGGCTGCGCCTTAGGTAATACAAGGTTGAGCACAATGCCTAAAATAGCGCATAAACTTACGCCCTCTAAACTAAATTGGCTACCACCAATATGCATACCGCCAATACCGCACACCAAAATAAGTGCAACAATACTTAAGTTACGTGGTGCTGTTAAATCATCGCCCGACTTAACTAATGTATTTAAACCCACTACAGCAATAGAGCCAAAAAGTAGAATCATAATGCCGCCCATTACAGGTACAGGTATAGTCTGTAAGCCAGATCCCATTTTAGCTACAAACGCTAAAATAATGGCAATAACGGCTGTCCACATCATTACTTTAGGATTGAAGTTTTTGGTAAGCATAACTGCCCCCGTTACCTCTGAGTAAGTTGTGTTAGGCGGACCACCAAATAACGATGCTGCAGAAGTAGCAAGTCCATCACCAAATAAAGTGCGGTGAAGCCCAGGCTTTTTCAAAAAATCTTTATTGGTTACTTGGCTAATAGCCATCATGTCGCCAATATGTTCAATTGCAGGTGCGATTGCTACAGGTACCATAAACAAAATAGCCTGCCATTTAAACTCAGGCCAAGTGAAGTTTGGTACAGCAAACCACTGTGCGTTAGTCACTGCGTCAAATTGCACAACGCCCATACCAAGCGATAAACAATAACCCGCTACAACCCCTGCTAATAT
This sequence comes from Pseudoalteromonas sp. TAE79, assembly GCF_000498015.1. Taxonomy (NCBI): domain Bacteria; kingdom Pseudomonadati; phylum Pseudomonadota; class Gammaproteobacteria; order Alteromonadales; family Pseudoalteromonadaceae; genus Pseudoalteromonas; species Pseudoalteromonas sp. TAE79. Next base: position 2,797 of record NZ_AUTL01000205.1, on the reverse strand, counting down.
AGGTATAAGCTTAAATACGCCTTTTCCCCATACTGCAAAAATAAGCGTAACCACTAACGAGAACAACGAAATATAAATAGCGCTGGTGTAATCAATAATTTGAATACTGCCGTCGCCACTTTTACCCATCGCCATATTTACAGCAACAGGAGCAAGCGCAAGACCAATAACCATAATTACTGGGCCTACAACAACAGGCGGTAAAATTTTATGAAGCGTTGCAACGCCTTTAAATTTTACTAATAAGCTTAAAAGAATATAAGCAAAACCTGCAACCATTAAGCCGCCCATAGTGGCCGGTACGCCCCACATTTGCACAGCGGCAATAATGGGAGCAATAAAGGCAAACGATGAAGCTAAAAATATAGGCACTTGGCCTTTAGTCACTACCTGAAACAGCAAAGTACCAATGCCTGCGGTAAAAAGCGCAACATTAGGATCCAAGCCCGTTAAAAGCGGCACTAATACCAGTGCACCAAATGCTACAAACAGCATTTGCGCGCCCGTTAAAATAGTTTTTATTGAAAAGGTGTCATTATTTTGCACTTAAGACTCCTAAACAGTACCGAATATTTTGTCGCCTGCATCGCCTAAACCAGGGATAATATAGCCCTTTTCGTTTAAGTGACTATCTACTGAGGCTGTAAAAATTTCTACATCTGGATGAGCGGCAAGTGTTCTCTCAACACCTTCTGGTGCTGCAACAAGTACAATTACTTTGATTTCTTTACAGCCTGCTTTTTTAAGCATATCGATTGTGGCAATCATTGAGCCACCCGTTGCAAGCATAGGGTCAATAACTAAGCTTAGGCGTTCATCAATATTACCTACTAGCTTTTCAAAATATGGTACTGGTTCTAGTGTTTCTTCGTTACGTTCAAGACCAACAACACTTACTTTAGCGGCTGGTAATAACTGCATAACACCGTCCATCATGCCAAGACCAGCACGCAAAATAGGCACTACGGTAATTTTTTTACCTTTTATGTGCTCTACTTTTAATTTATTGCCATCCCAGCCTGTAATTTCGTTATCTTCTAACTGTAAGTTTTTAGTTGCTTCGTAGGTTAATAAGGTTCCAACTTCAGAACATAATTCACGAAAGCTTTTAGTACTAATACCATGCGCTCGCATTAGGCCTAGTTTATGTTGAACAAGAGGGTGAGAAATAACGTGAATTGCCATGATATAAACCTACTGATACAAGAATTTGCAGTATTTTATATTAAAAAAGGTCATTTGACCTGTAGTTTTAAAGAGATTTTCATACATCGTGCCAAAATGCACTGTTTTGCTTGATATTTATGCAAGCAATCAACCCGTTGTGTTTATTAAATGTTACTCGCTAACCAGCTGTTTACTTGCTGTTGCATATAACTATTTATTTTTTGGTGCTCGGGGCTCCAGCCAGCTAAAAATCGATAAAAGTCAGCCCATGCAGCAGGCCATAAAGCGAGCCAATCGTCAGCTATTTTACCTGCTGGTGCTGTAGGATGATAAGTAGTAATAGCAGCCTTTAAATTATCAAAATAATACGCAAGATACTCATCAGCGCACTCGTGTAATTGTGCATCACTTAAGCAACTGGTCATAAAATACATTACATCAATTATCCCAGAACCTGCACCTATATACTGAAAATCATAACCGAGTATTTTATCGTGCTCATTTGCTGCAAAATTAGCAAGTTTTGCATCGCCATGAATCAGCGTTTTGTACGCACAACTTTGTAGTTGCTCATCTATTTTATGTGCAATATTTTTAATATCGGACTTTTTATCAAGGTTATCTTTTAGTTTATTAAACTCATCTGGGCGCGTGCTTAAATGCCAGTAGTTGCCTTGCTGCCATAACCCTTCAGCGGGTTTACTTAAGTTAAACGCATGAAAGTGTGCAAGCCACCTTAATATAGCTTTAACATGTTGTGGCCCTGCTTGAGCAAACCCATGTTTGGTGAAATCCTTAAATACCAGCGCATATTCATCATCTTTATTAATTGCACCTATACATTCAATACTTTGCGCATGTACTGGTAAATACTGGCTATAAAGCTTATAAAAAGTGTATTCAACACTTTAGGAATGCTGCTTTCTTTTAAGCGCAAATTCGCTTTGTTTAATTTTAGGATGGTGTATATAACTGGGTATTATAATCGCTTTAATAACGCAGGCTTTATCATCAAGCTGGCACTGCACAATACTGCCACATCCACTCCAAAGTGATGTAAGCGTATCGCCAATTTCAATGTGCTTAAAGTGAGGTTGTAATAAAGGAATGTAAAATGCCATAGCTATATTAAGTAATTAAGTTTTTTGTAGTTTAACATTAGTGGACGTTTTTAATAAAACTAAGGCATAAAAAAGCTCCACTTGGTTTTATACAAGTTTATATTTAAATAGTGGCCAAAATCACTATGCCACTACACCAGGTTATTTCCATTTCATCCATTAAATAAGTCATTAGCCTATTAAATCTAAATTGCACGCATGAAAATGACTGCATATTTGCAGTTTTAATTTCGTACTGAGTAGTTTAAGTTTTATGCTAGTAGCTTTTCGCAGTTACTGATATTCGCTCGCCGCTTTCGCTTTAAGTTTTCACAATAACCTTCTTGTGAGGCTGGCCTGCCTACTGCGCCATGAAATACACGCGTAAATTGTGTGGTGAGCTTTAACCAGTTTTCGGGGGATATATTCACTCTTTCGAGTAAGGGTAAGTGTGAACTCTCAATATACCCTCGCTTATCTTCACGTATACAACGCCCTGTTAATTCAACAAGTTCAAGGTACGATTTAAG